>NZ_JAEMVE010000036.1 GCF_029216045.1 Sulfurimonas sp. MAG313
AATTTACCCTGTTTTTTAGTTCATTAAGTGAAGAAATAAGGCCCTTGAATATTCAAAGTACTAAGGGAATTTTTGAAACTATTGAAAAGATACTTATGGTTTTAAAACAACCAAACCAAGACTTTATGAAAGAAAAAATACCAAAAGAAATCAAAAATTGGATAGCAAACTTTGATAAAGAACTAGAAAAAGGAGATATCGTTTTTTCTAAATCTTTTCAAACACAGATATCAAAGTTAAAAAACTTTTTTGCACCTTCTCAAATACTTGAGAATAAACTTCTGCAAGAAAATCTTCAAAAAGATTTAAAAGCCTTGCTTATTGGCTTAGAAAAAGAGGTTGGTTCGCTTTCTACAAATAATGCTACTGAGGTATTAAAAAGTGTAGATAAACTTTTATTACAAGTAGATTATTTTCAATTACTTTCTCATTTATCTAATGCTTCATATCTTTATCTGCCTTACTCTTGGGAAGGTCTGGAAAATGGAAAGTTTTCTTTTAAGTCAAAAAAGGATGGTTCGTGTTATTGCGAAATTGATCTTGAATTAAAAAATTATGGTAGTTTAAATATGATGCTACAACTTTTTGAAGATACTCAACTTAATATTAATATATACACCCAAGATAAAGAACTTCAAAAGCTGTTTAAGACCCATATCAAAGATTTAAAAGAGGCCTTAATAAAAGTAAATATTATGCCTAGAAATATCCAAATTTTCTCCTTAAAAGAGCATCCAAGAAAGCACCTTAATTATAAAAATGATAGTAGTTTAGATGAATTAGGTTTTGAAGTTAAAGGATAAACAAAAGATGTCAAAAAACACAAAGATACTAAAAGCCGCTGCTTTAAAATATAATAAGGAAGTAGGCACTGCCCCCAAACTAGTGGCTAAAGGAAAAGGCAGTAGTGCTCAAAAAATCATTGAGCTAGCAAAACAAAATAATCTTCCCATTAAAAAAGATGAAGACTTAGTTGAGCTTTTATCTAAGGTTGAACTTGACAAAGAGGTACCAGAAAACCTTTATAAGGCAGTAGCAGAAGTGTTTGCTTTTGTGTATAAGGTAACTAATGAAAGTAGAGAAGTCCAAACCCAGATTGAGTCTACTAAAGATTAATATCAGTAGAGTGTGCCTGCAAAAGAACCTTTTTAGCTCTAAGTAAAGGTCTTCATATATTCTTGTGTTTTTTCATCTAGCACCTTCATTCTCTCTTCACCCTTAGGAAGTGTTTCTCTTAAGCCCTGCATCTCGTCTAAAAAATTTGCTACATTTTTAGGAACAAGGTTTTTAATATATTTCTTAAAATACTTAGCAAAAGAAGGAGAAGCACCTGAGGTTGAAATCGCAATAGTTAAATGACCTTCTTTAATATAGGAAGGAAAAATAAAATCACAATACGAAACTGAATCCACCGCGTTGCACAAGCACTTGTAGGCCTTAGACTCTTCAAATATATCTTTTTGTAAAGAAATATCATCCACCGCAACAACGACGATACAATAGTCTTTAATATCGCCTTTAACGTAAGCTTTTTGCTCATATTTAATATTATGTTCTTGCATTAAGCTATGCATTTTTTCACTTAAGTCCAAGGCAATGACGTATATATCATGCGTAAAATCTAAAAGCCGTTCTAATTTTTCATAAGCAATATTTCCCCCACCCACAAGTAAAACTTTCTTATCTTGTAATTGTATAAAAGCAGGAAAATAACTCATCTATATCCTTTACTAAACTTCACCAAGTGCGCGTTTAATGGTGTACTGCATATCCTCATCTAAGTCCATATTTTTACGCATCCAGTCTATATACCCTCTATCTGAAATCACAAGGTCTTCGATTGTTTTTCCTTTGTTCTTCCCAAAACGAAGAGGTTTTATCATATACACAGGCTGTGAACTAAGCTCTACAAGTTTGTCCATAGGATTACTATCAGGATACACTTCTTTAACCTTCTTAGTAAGTGCCGACATAAATAACTTTAAAATAAGGACATCCCCAATTGCGTCATGCGCTTTTATAACCACACCAAGCTTAGCCGCTTCTGCTTCTTCTTGTTTGTATAATTCTAAAGAATAACGAAAGTACTGAAGTCTATGAAAGTCTGAGTCTGGAAAAATATGTTTGGCACATCTAAGGGTGTCAATAAGTTTCATTTGATTTTTAAAGCCTTCTTTTTCAAGCATACCCAAATCAAAAGGCGCATTGTGAATAATCATATAGTTATCACTAGAGTTTAATTCAACAAGACGTTTATATGCTTGCATATCAATACATAAAGGCTTTCCTTCAATCATGTCAGGAGTAATATGATGCGTTTCCATAGCTCCAAGGCCAATAGAAGTGTCGCATGAACAAAATTCATTATGGACTTCAATAGCTTCATTTGGTCTACCTAAAACTATGTAGCCTAATTGTATGATTTTATCTGTTTCACTCACACCAGTTGTTTCCGTGTCTAAAATAATATATTTTGCCATTTTCTTCACTTTTTTGGGAATTAAAATTCGAGGTAAGGATTCACTACAAATTCTTTTGTAATTCTAAGATAATCAAGATTAATATTAAGTTTGATAAAACCTGAGCTCATATGAATTGGCATCAATAATGTGAAAAAGTCATAGGTTTTCCAAATAATAACCTTTCTGTCTAAGACCTTATTCATAACGGCCACGGGTTCTGCCAAAATTTCATCCACCAAGGCACTAATACGAGCGGCTGATTCAGGGGTACAAGGTTCATTGAAAAACTTACAAATCGTTTCTATAGGAATCTCAAACTCTGTACCTTCATATTCACTCATTTGATAGGTATGTAAGATGGCATTAGCTAAACGTATAGCTTCGTTACTAGGCCATGAAATTTCTATATCTTTGACTACCTTAATACCACACTCCTTAATTTCTACACATACCAAACAGGGTATAGTGACTTGCTTAAACCTCTATAAACCGTCTCAAGAACAAGCTCTTTAAAATTCAATAAATTATATCATAAATAAACATCTACTTGGCACCAAACATCTCATAAAACGAGGCTAACGAACTTTGCAAAGAGAGGCAAATCTTCCTCTTTGTGTTTTAGTGTTTACTTTTATAATTTAACATGATAGAATGGTTAAACAAAAGATTTATAACTTAAATTTATACCGGAGACTGATTTGGTTAAACAAGAAGAAATTCGTGATTATATAAATTCTATTCCTCCCGCACCTATCACACTTAAGAATGTTCTAGTTCAGTTATCCTTAGGGGAGTTATCAAAAGCCGCTTCTATTGCAGCAGATGACCATGCCTTAAAATTATATTTACAAAATATTGTAAACAAGCCTATCTTTGGTTTTAAAAATGACATTAAAGATATAGGACAAATATTTGGGGTTCTAGGTTTAGTTCAAGCCGAACAAATTGTTTATAATTATATGGTTTCTCTCTTAGCTCCTAAAAAATGGGAACTCTTTGATTTAAATGAAAAAAGTTTCTGCGATATCCAAGATTCACTTAGTATTCATTGGAAAAAGATACTTGAATCCAAGGATATATCTGATAAAGAAATTTTTTCTGCTATCTCTTTACTTCCTGCTTCCATCATTGTTTGTGAGGCCCTCTTTAAAGCAAAACAAGAAGAGGTACTATTACTTCGTTCTGTCAAAGAAATTGACTATAGCACTATATTATTGCGTTTAAGTGATATGGACTTGTTTGATTTATGTAAAGAAATTGCAAAGGCATGGGAAATGCCTGAAACTATTTCACGTTTAGTAGTGGCTTCAAGTGGATACAGCATAGAAGATGATGCCCATATCCTTGATCTATCCAAATGGATGCACTTATTATTTTTCTATCAATTATCCCAACCTATTTGTGGTGAAGCTGGCTTAAATGACTTCCTTGACTTTAATATAGATTATGTTGAAGATATATATGAAGATTTTCAAAGCTTAATAATGGAAGATTCATGAGAGCTGTTGTAAGAAATAGAATGGGAGTTTTTTCTCCCCAAGGCTTCCTTGATGGCACCACCGCACCTTCTATGATGAACCTTGAAGATATTCACGCAGCTGAAGCTCTGAAGGTAGATATATTACTTGTTTCTTTAAAAAAGGTAGTTTTTTTCAATAAAAATGGTTTAAATGTTTTTATATCTGTCTTAGAAAAAATTCATAAGAAGTCGGGAACCGTAGTGGGTTTATGCGATTATGATGAAAAAAAATATGCAGCTGTCCTTAAATTTTATGACCCTAATTTAAATTTTTCTCTTTTTAGAACCCAAAAAATTGCAACACTATTTATCTCAAATACCAAAGAAGTTAAAGAAAAGAAGAGTATCTTAGTCTGGCATGAAGACCCGTCTCAACGTTCCGCACTTGCCATTGAGCTTTTTGATAGAGGGCATAACCCTATAGTCTGTCAAAGTGATAAAGAATTTGAAGAAAAAAAAGACCATGAAGACTTATATGAGGCTGTTATCTACAATTCTTATCTTGGACTACTTGGTTCAAAGATTGCCACTAGAGTAACGGGCAATGCAATTATCTATTCTGTTTCAGGGTTTTTAGATGCTGAAATGGCAGGAAGCTTTGATTATACGTATCATACAAATTCCTTAAGCGTTGGTTTCACATTATTTATTTTCGATGCCTACAAGGTAGTTTCTATGAATATTCACGCGGTCAACTACTTTTCAAAACTCGCAAGTTCTGGCGCAGAATATGGAGCCAATATTTGTATAGTAGGTATGACCTTTGAAAAAACACCTATCGCCTTTAAGGAAGAACTAGAAGATGGAGGTCTCATATTTTTTGAAAATATGGATGATATTTTAAAAGACAAAGAGCTTTTAAAAGAATTAGGCGGTAGTGGGGGGGCTTCAAGCACCAATAACCGTAGCTTAAACAAGGTCTTAGTTAATGAACTTCCACGCTTTATCAATGCCACAGTAAATACGATGGAGATGATGACCAATGCTAAGGCTCAAAAGACAGATGCTAAGGTTAATGTTTTAGAGATAAAAGAAATAGAAGGGAAAATCGCTAGTTCTATTGGTTTTTATGGAAAGATTGATGGTCTCGTTATTTTAGTCTTTCCCATTACCATTGCTAAGAAAGCTTGTGAACTTTTATTAGGCGAAAAAACAGATAATATGGAAGATATACTCGACACCTTAGCCGAGTTTGTAAATATTATTGCCGGTAGAGTAAAATCCTTACTCGCAGAACAAGGAATAAGTGTAGATATTACCCTTCCAAGAACCTATGAGGATGTAACAGAACTTTTAGAGACGGTCAATACTAAAAAGGGTGTTCAAGTGAACCTTGACTTTGAAGGAGATAACTTCACCTTCTTTTTAACAAGATAGTGATAGAATTATAAACATATTCTACCTATAGGCATTCCATGAATACACTTACACCCCAGTCTCTTAAACAACTTCTTTATGCTCTAGCTCTTAGTCTTTTAATTATTATGGTCTTTCTTATTTTTAAATTTTTCTTTCAAGAACAAAAAATCCTTCAGACCCATTCATTTAGCACCGCTTCAAAGACACAAAAAAAAGAAACAATGAACAAAGAAAAAGTCCAAAAAAAGTTTCTACTTCTTCCTTCTAAGGAAGATTTGAAATAGGCTTATGTAGATAATACCCTTGTAAAAAGTCTACTCCCATTTCAACCATAATATCGTGCACTTCTTTAATATGTACATGCTCGGCCACTGTTTGCATACCTAAGGCCTGAGCAATATCAATAATAGAGCGCACAATTAAACGCGAATTTTCATTCGTATGGACTTCTTTAATTAATGAAGCATCTATTTTTAAAATATCTACTCCTAATTTAATAAGATACGCGTAATTACTATATCCACTACCAAAATCATCAATTGCAATCTTGGCACCAAGTTTTTTAACTGAGCTTGTAAATTCTATAACTCTTTCATTAAATTCTATTTCTTCTGTTTCTAACAGTTCAAAGATAACTCGCTTAGCGCAAGGACAATGTCTCAATGCATCTAAGATAAAGCTGTAAGTATTGTCATCCATTAAATCATCAATGGACAAATTAATGCTCACACTTTCCGTTCTTTTTATAAAGGTGGATAATGCTTTATATACAAGTTTTTGCGTTAACATTGGATATAACCTAGCTTTTTTTGCAATACTAACAAAGTCCTGCGGAGATATCTTCTTTCCCTGGCTATCTTCTAAACGCATTAAAGTTTCATACTTTTCAATGCGCCCTGTTTTCGAATTGATAAGACCTTGATAGGAACATCCCACCTTATCTTCTTTAATAGCATTTTCTATAATTTGAATCATCTTATAATTTTTTTCAAGATCTTCATCAATATTATCTATATCATTATAGAACACATAAGGTTTCATCTTATGTTTCGCTTCTTTTAGCGCCATATCCGCCATAGAGATAAGGGGTCGTGTTAAATGGTGAAGCTCAGAAATAGCCGCACCAAGACTGAGTCTAACGCTAATCTCATGTCCCTCACATCTCAGTTTTATATCACTAAGGTAATGAGCAAGCATGGCTACATCTTCTTTAAAGTGTTCAATACTAATATTATTTCCTGCTAAAATAGCAAACTCATCAGCTGAAAGTTTATACAGTTGCAAATGCCTCGTTTTTAAAGAACCTTTGATTTCTTGAGCCATTTTTTGAAGGGTCAAGTCTCCTAAATGTTCACCATATATAGTATTAATTTCTTTAAATCTATCTATGTTTATCACCACTAACTTAGCATCTTTAGAGTGTTTTATATCTTCAAGAAGCTTTAACCTATTTGGTAAAGAGGTTAGTTCATCTTTATAGAGTTGCGCTTGTAATCTTTCTTTTTGTTTGTGTAAGGGAGTAATATCAAACATAACAGCGATAAATTCACTTATTTCTGAGGATCTGTTTAATATTGGAACAATAGTGCTTTCAACAAAAAAGCTTTTTCCATTTTTGGCTATATTTTCAAAAACAGTCTTATAGATTTTTTTATCTTGTAAATATTTCCATAATTCAGATATTTGTTCTGTACTTGTATGTTTTGACTTAATGAGGCGGTGCGTAGACCCAATAAGTTCAGACTTTGTGTACCCACTAATCTTTTCATATTCTCTATTGACATAAGTAATAAGACCTTGTTTATCTGTTTTAACCACGATAGCACTGCTGTCCATCGCTTTTTTATATTCACTTAGTAAAGAGTAATGATAATCCAAACTTTCAATCATTTTATTAAACTCTAATGCAAGCTTATCTAGTTCTACGTTATTACCACGTTCAACCCTAGAATCAAACTCGCCATTAGATATCTTCGCTGTTGTCATAAAAAACTGTCTCAAGGATAAGGTAAGACTTAAATACCCCGCTAAAAATAAGTATAAAGAAATAAAAGCGCACCAAGTTAAAAATAAAACATAAAATATTTTTTTATTCTGAAGGTCATTGCTTGTCTCTTCTAAGGCTTCTAACAAAAAGTCTTGCATAAGATTAAACAAAGAAAGCTGTAAACTTAAGACCTCATCTAACGCCTTGTTTGAATCTTCTGTTTCCCCACTAAGGCTATATTCTTCATATTCTTTTATACTCTCTTCATACCTTAAATGTAAACTTTGCAACTGATCTGGATAAAGAGACAATTGTTTCATTAAGATATTGTTTTTCTCACTTAAACCCATAAACTTTCCTAGGGCCAATAAAAAATCATTTCTATTATCTCCATTTATCACATTAGATAAAACATAATTTGAATACGGAATTTCTTCACTTATCAAGTCAGCTAAAACAGCTAAGTTTTCTTCGTTTTGATTACCAGATATAAGATGAACAGGTACAAAGCCTGTATATATAAAGCTTTTATATCCCTGTGTATATTCCTTGAGTTTGTTAAAATTATTATTTAAAAGAGCGAGGTTGATCTGTTTTATGAATGACTCACACGTATATTCATCCTCTAAAAAGCCCGTTCCATCTTGAGCAACTTGTATTAATCGAGATTGACTAAGTTCAAACTCTTTTTTCAGGTTTAAGTTTTGGGTGTCTTTATAATACTGCTTTACCTTTAATTCATAATCTTGCGTAAACAATAACACTTGATAAAGGACATGATTATTTTCTAGATGACTTATGTTATTGTGAAGTTTTTGAAGTTCATCATCTATGTTCATATATGTATAGGTAAACACAATTCCAAAAGGAAACAATAAAAAAAATGATATAAGAACATTCTTTTGCCAAAAAGATATTGTTCCCATCAAGGGCATGATAGGCTTAAAAAGAGAAAGAAGAAAAGACTTAATCATAGTTATTTTTACTCTTTTGTTACTATATATAAAGACTCATGATTAAGTTTTTTTAAGATATCCATAACATGTACAAAGTCTTGAAACTTAGATTCCTTATCTGAGCGAAGCACTACCGTATCTTTTTTTGATATTTTTGATAAACGTGTTCTAAGAGTACCTAGATCAACTTTTTGTTTATCTAAAAAAAGTTCACCATTTTTAGTCACATAAATAGTCACTTCTTTGTCATTAGATTTTTTATCCGAAGATTTCGCTTCAGGAAGGTCAACGGGTATGATGCCTTGACGTATGAAGGTCGCGGTTGTAAGTACCATAACAAGAAGAACAAGCATAATATCAATGAAAGGAATAACATTCATTGAGGACAGTGGTTTTCGCTTTAATGCCATGACTTAGTCCTTAGCACCTACATTATGCTCTATATCCCAATAGGCTAAAATTCTTTCCATTTTTCGTAAAAGAACATTATAAAAAATACCTGATGGAATTGCTACAAGAAGTCCCATAGCCGTTGCCTTAAGTGCTAAGGCTAAACCTCCCATTATTTGCTTAGTATCCACCGCACCTGTCTCGCCTAAGGTATAAAATGTAATCATAATACCAAGTACTGTGCCTAGTAAGCCCACATAAGGGGCATTAACTGTAATAGTCGCTACAGTAGAGACATTATCACTTAAGTCTAATTCTAATTTTTCTCTATTATTATGCTCAGCTACATTGATGGTTTTATAAAACATAATACGTTCAACATAAACCCATAAGGCTAAAATACTCATAAAAATCAATAGTCCAATAATTCCATAATCAATACCTTGTTCTGCTATACGTGTCCAACTACTTGCTTGCATATGCTCTTTCCTTGAAATCTAGGCTTATTTTTGTTCCTAAATCTTTTTTTGAATTTAAATAAATTTTTATCTTATAACGGTCACAATATTCTTTTACGAGACCAAGACCTAATCCCTGCCCTGAATTCTCATTTTTTTCTTGATAATAATGTTCAAAGGCTTCTAAAAAAAAGTCTTCCTCTATTCCAATGCCTTCATCTTCTATGCTCAGTTGCAAATTGTCCAAAGAAACTTTAATATGCGAATTGTTTTGTGAATATTTCACTGCATTATGCACTAAATTATCTAAGACTTTTAAAAAACCAATTGTATCTATTTTTACACTAGAGCTTTCTAAATTGACTACAAAATTTATCTGTGAAAAGATTTCTTTGTAGGATTCAAGCTTAATCGTAACAAGTTCTTTTAAATCACAGACTTCTAAGTCTATTTTATGGATTTGTTTTTTAATGGTGTAGTCAAGTTCTGTATACATTTGTTGAAGAGTATTCGCTGCTAAGGTAATACGTTCTAGACGTTTAATATTTTTTGCTTCATTTTCTTTTTTAAGAAGCATTTGTGTGTTTGCTAAGATGGTGGCTACAGGAAGGTTAAGCTCATGAAGGGTTTGTCTGGATAAAAGTTCAAGTTCAAAAGAACGTTTTTCAAGAGGTTCTATTAAATTTCTAACATATCCAGTTCCAATAATAAATCCCGATAAGGCGGTCATGCTCATTATAAGCCACAAATCAAACCTACCATTGGCATGATAAGCAAAAAAAGCAGCTAAACTAAGTGCCGCCATAAAAATAAAGACTAAGATATATTTATCAAGACGATTCATAAATATAGCCTAGTCCACGAACATTTTTTAAGGCCTCTACTTCTAAAACCTTTTTAAGTCTATTAATATAAACACGAATAGCACCATCACTTCCTTCTTCATCATTACTCCATAAGGTATTCATAATCATCTCCTTAGAAACCACCTTATCTTTGTTTCTAAATAACAAAGAAATAAGCTCAAATTCCCTCAGAGTCACCTCTAAAACTCGCCCATTTTTATATACTCTTTTTTGTTCAATATCTATGCAAATATCATTTATACATTGCTTACGTTCACCCTTATAACGTTTCATTACTGAGCCTATACGAAGATGTAATTCTTCTAAGTCTACCGGTTTTTTAAGGTAATCATCACAACCTTTTAAAAAGCCTTCTTTCATAACATCTTTGTCTTGATAAGAGGTTAGGAAAATGGCCGGGGTGAGGTCGCCACTTTGACGTAAAGCATCTAAAAACTCTATGCCGTTCATGATGGGAAGATTAATATCTAAAAGATATAAATCAAATTTTTGAGTATACGTAAGGTCAAGTGCAGTATTGGGATTATGTACCGTCTTGACTTCGTAGCCTTCCTCATCAAGGAAGTCTTCAAGACTTTGGGCAAAAAGCAGATCGTCTTCTAAAAGAAGAATCTTAATCGACATCCTCTATAGACCATCCAATACTTTCACCCGCGTACATAGGAACCACACCCTTATAGGTTTCAGGCACTTTAAATGGCTCTTGGACTAGAATAATTTCTTTAAATTCAGGGCATATCCCATAAATACTTTGAGCATTATCAGATACAAAAGATTGAAGGTTATCAAGCTTACCTGCCTTTTCAAAAATCTCACATAAAAGCTGAAGAGCGATAGGCGCAGTAAACACACCAGCCGCGCATCCACAGGCTTCTTTTTTATGTTGAGGATGAGGCGCTGAATCTGAGCCAAACATCACTTTTGGATGCGCGTCTAGCGCTACTTTTAAAAGAGCATCTCTGTCTTCAGGGCGTTTAGCGATAGGCTTACAAAACAAATGAGGCTTCATCATTCCACCAATAACATCATCTAAAGAGATCAGTAAATGATGCACCGTTATTGTTGCATATAAGTTGGCATGTTTATCTAACATATCCACCGCTTCTTTCGTTGTGATATGCTCCATTATAATTTTTAAATCAGGAAAGTTTGTCGCAAGGCTTTCATATATATTCATAAATTCAGCCTCTCTGTCCATCACAAAACCATCTGTTTCACCATGAACACAAAGAGGGATATCTAATCTTGCCATAGCTTCAAGAGTAGGTCTCATCTCTTCTATATCAAAGTTTTTAACCCCACCCTCAGAGTTTGTTGTAATTCCAGCTGGATAAAGTTTAATAGCAGTGAGTTCATCTGCTACTTCTGCTAAAAAATCTTCATCATAGTTTTGATAAAAAAGTGTCATATAGGGCTCAAATCCACCATTATCTGAAAATTCTTCCATCTCATCATCTGCAGCTTCTATCCCCACAGCATGTAAGATACGTTCTTTATACGCGATTAGTTCTTCTTTTGTACTCACAGGAGGAACAAGGTTAGGCATGATAATTGCGCCTGAAAAACTGTAGGCAGAAAGAGAAGCGATATTTTCTAACATAATCCCATCTCTAAGGTGTAAGTGCATATCTAGTGGCATTAATAATGTGTGTTGTTTCATAAAGGTATCCTTATTTTAGGGCTTGGCGAGATGACTCAATTAAAGCATTTAAATGTTTCTCATAAAGTTGCGCATCTTTTAAGTCTTGTGATTCAAAACGTGTCACCAAAACCGGTGTTGTATTACTCGCACGAACCAGTCCCCAACCATTTTCAAAAATCACCCTAACCCCATCAACATCAATAATCTCTTTGATATCTGGAAAGTCAAGAGGGGGAGCTTGAAGTTTTGTTTTAAGAATATCAATAATTTTAAACTTTTCTTCTTCGGTTGTTTTTATTTTTATCTCTTGTGTTGAAAAAACGACAGGAAGTGCCTCTACTTCAGCGTCTAAATCCATCCCTCTATTAACGAGTTCTAAGACTCTAAACGTCGTATAAATTGCATCATCGTATCCGAAGTATCTATCATTAAAAAAGATATGCCCACTTACTTCAGCCGCTAAATCTGCATTTGTCTCGCGAATTTTTACTTTTAGGTTTGAGTGACCTGTTTTATACATAATAGCTGTACCGCCACGTTCACGAATCGTGTCATACATCACTTGTGAACATTTAACTTCCCCAATAACCGTAGGGTTTGTCATTTGCTTTGAGAGTAAAAGGGCCATAATATCACCTTTTATATTATGTTTTTTAGTCAAAACTGCGATTCGGTCTGCATCTCCATCATACGCAAAGGCAATATCGCCTTCACGGTGAAGTAAGAGTTTAATATCTTCAAGGTTCTCTTCTTCTGATGGATCTGGGTGGTGATTTGGAAAGGTTCCATCAGGCTCGATGAAAATACCCTTAGCCTTAAGATTTAATCGTTCAATAATAGCAGGGAGAACGGAACCTGCCACACCATTTCCACAATCATAAACAATGTTCAAGTCCATACCACGAAGGTGTTCAAATTCATTAACTATATAGTCAATATACATAGAACTTGCATCAAACTCAACATAGGTGTCACTATCAGGAATAATTTCTACTAAAGAGCTTATTTCACGACCTAAGGCATAAATATCTTCTCCAAAAAATGGAGCCTTGGCTAGAGTTATTTTAAAGCCATTGTATTCTGGTGGATTATGCGAACCTGTTATCATGACTGATGCTGATGGAGTAACGGTTTTTGCATTATCAAGACGAAGTTCTTGATAGTTTGTAAAATAATTAACAGGGGTTGGAACGAGTTGAATGTTTATAACTTTCTTCCCAGCATGTACAAAACCAGAGCATAACCATTCAAAAAGTTTAGGCGAATGGGTTCTTGCATCATAGCCTATGCTGACGTATTCACCCTCTACCTTTAGTCCTAATGTATAACCAATTTTTTTGACTGTATCTTCGTTTAATTCTTTTTCAAAAATTCCACGTATATCGTATTCTCTATAAATTGACATCTGTACCCCATATATTTTTAATGGTCTTCTTGTTTAACGCCGTATATAAAGCACGCATATTATCCAAGAAGTTTAATGATAGAATTATATTAAATATAACTACTAATGAAGCTTATAAACAATAGGAATTCGTAAAGCTAATATTTGTGAAGGATGAGGGAAACTTGCAGAAGCCCTTTTTACTGTTTTAATAGCAGACTTTTTCAAAATAGAAGACACGTTCCCTTGTACTTGGACACCGAACACTTTGCCCTCAAGTCCTAAAGTAAAGGAGACTATTACCTTTCCTTCAAGTCCCCGTTTTTTTGCTAACCTTGGGTAATTAAGATTTTTTTTGATTAAGGTGTTAATTAAGGCTAAATTTTCTTCTAAATATCGAGCTTCATAACTAAGTTTCACTGCATTAAGAGTAGAGACAGGTGTGATTTTTTTAACTATTTCAAGCTCTTTCTTTGAAGTCTTGATTTCGGATTTTTTTTCTCTTATCTTATTGTTTTCTACAATTTTTTCGTTTGCTAAAACAACTTTTTTTATAGGGACAATTTTCTTTACTTTTTTTGGTTTCTCAAAGGACTTTTCCTTTTTCACAAGAGGTTTAGACAGCTTTTTATTTACTTTAGGCTTAGTTTCTATTTTTTTAAGGTCTTGAATTTCAACTTTCTTTTGGACAGAAGGCATAGATATTTTCATACGTTTAAGATCAACAAGACAATAGGTCTCATCGGTATCTTTCTTATAATAATAAATACTAAGGAGAACTAGCACTAACGCTAAATGTATAGCAAAGGAATAAATAAAAGATTTATATTTTAGACTCAAGATATTCATATGCAAATTATACAACAGAGTCTGTTACATCCGTGTTAACTAAAATATAAGGGCATATGCAAGAAGTCTAATGTATAAAGGAAAAAAGTTTTCCTAATAAGGATTGATGTTTATCTTGCGCAAGATAAGGATGAGTTCTTTCATCTTTAAAGTCAGGGTCTGGTTCTAGAAGTTTTTTATTAAAAGGGGTACTAGCTTTAGGTGTAAGATGCCTTTGTCTTTTTTCTGCTGTAAAATTTTGCTTAGGAGCATGAGGTATACACATAATATGTCCTTCTTAAAAGCAGTATGCCATAAAAGAAAGTAAAAACATGTAAATATTAAGACTTAGTTGTTTTTTATAAACTTAATTCTCAAGCAATATTCCTAAGCGTATTGAAGATGAAAAGAGAAGCTTCTCTTTTCATAAAAGTCTATCCTTTAGATAGCTTCTGTATCCATTTCACCTGTACGAATACGGATGATTTGGTCTATGTCGGATACAAAAATCTTACCATCACCAATCTTACCCGTACGAGCGGCTTCAACGATAGTGTTCACTGTTTGTTCTACATTTTCAGCTGAAACAACAATTTCTATTTTTATTTTTGGAAGAAAATCAACGACATATTCTGCACCTCTGTAAAGTTCGCTATGCCCTTGTTGACGACCATAACCTTTAACTTCACTAACTGTCATACCTGTTACACCAATTTCAGCTAGAGCGTCTTTAACGTCTTCTAATTTGAAAGGTTTTACTACTGCTTCAATTTTTTTCATTATAAGAGTCCTTCTTTAAGTTGTTTTACTCAGACAAAGATGAAACTAAACATCTTTGTCTAAGCTATTTTTGGTTTAATTATATACTTTTATTTAAACCATGAAGTATTCATGTTTTAAATAGCTTTGCGATTAAAGGTTAAAACCTTTTTCTCCATGAGTAGATTCATCAAGACCCATTACTTCTTTATCATCACTTACACGTTTTGCACCTGTTATAGCTACTGCGATGTAATACACTACAATCGTACCAACTAAAGTAAAGGTACCAACGATAGCTACTGATTCAAGTTGAACTAGGAATTGACCCATTCTATCACCTGATTCTTTCAATGGACCATCCCATAATAGGGCTTGATCGTTTATAGCAAAGATTGCCGTTGCTAATGCACCCCATAGACCTGCTAAGAAATGAACACCAAAGGCATCTAAAGAATCGTCATAACCCATTTTTTTCTTAAACATAGTCACACCAAAGAATGCAAATACCGCACCAACAGTACCAATAATAAAGGCACCACTTACATCAACAAAACCAGCTGCTGGAGTAATCGCAACGAGACCTGCAATCGCACCTGTAGCCGCTCCAAGAAGTGTTGGTTTTTTATACACAATCCATTCAAGAACGATCCAAGCGATCGTAGCGATAGAAGCAGCAATTGTTGTTGTTAAGAAGGCTAAACCAGCGATAGCATTTGCACCAAAAGCAGATCCACCGTTAAATCCATACCAACCAAACCATAATAAGGCAGCACCTAAGGCCGTTAAAATTACCGAAGCAGGCTTCATAGCAGTCTTAGGGTAACCCTTACGCTTGCCAACTAAAACAGCAAGTACTAAACCAGCAAGACCACCATTCATATGAACAACAGTACCACCCGCAAAATCTAAAGCACCCATATCCATTAGATAACCTCCACCCCACACCATGTGTGTAATTGGAGCATAAACTACAAGAACCCAGATAGCTACAAATACTATCCAAGTAGAAAATTTAATTCTCTCAATAACAGAACCTGACGCGATAGCAACTGTAATTGCTGCAAAAGTTCCTTGGAACACTACAAACACAAATGTTGGATACGTTCCACTCAAGTCATTATATGAAATTCCATTTAAAAATAAATTATTGAATCCACCAATTACAGAATTCATACTACCATCAGCAGTACCAAATGCGATTGAATAACCCGCAGCTATCCATACAACAAAACCAACAACAAAGGCAGCAAATACCATTGCATAGGTGTTAAGAATGTTTTTTGAACGTGTCATTCCCCCATAAAACAAAGCAAGACCTGCTGGTGTCATAAGCATAACAAAGGCCGTTGAAACCATCATCCATGCTGTATCTCCTGAATCGATAGTTGGAGTATCTTCTGCCAAGGCAAAAAGAGGAAGCAGCAAAGCTGCAAACAATTTCTTCATTGTATTTCCTTAAAATAAATTTACTCACAGTATAACTACAAAATTTTAATTTTAATTTAAACTATGTGTAAATTTTCATCATTTTTTTACTTTTGTGAATTTTTCCATTATTATTTGTACTTATATTTTGGCAACTCTAAAAACCTAGTCCTATTGTTTTTATAAGCACCCACATCTATTTAATTTGTGATTTTTCCGGGGTTGTTACCTTTTAACGCTTATTTAAAATTTTAATTCTTTTCTTTAAGCTTTATAGGCATACTTTATCTTTAACTTAATCTATCTAGTGTATTATAAAGCTAATTTTTCTGAAAACTTAAAGCTATAGTTTTCATAGATACAGAGGATATGCATGAGCGATTTACTGGAAAACAACCAGAACATTGAAAATATTAATATAGAAGACACTGTAAAGGCATCATACCTTGATTACTCAATGAGTGTAATCATTGGTAGAGCTTTACCAGATGTTCGTGATGGTCTTAAACCTGTTCACCGTCGTATTCTTTACGCAATGGATAAGCTGAATCTTTCAGCCGGTGCAAAATATAAGAAATCTGCTCGTATCGTCGGTGACGTTATTGGTCAGTACCACCCTCACGGTGACAATTCTGTGTATGACGCCTTAGTTCGTATGGCTCAAGACTTTTCTATGCGTATGACCCTTGTTGATGGTCAAGGAAACTTTGGTTCTGTTGATGGAGATAACGCGGCTGCAATGCGTTATACTGAAGCAAGAATGACTAAGTACGCTGGCGAGTTAATGAAAGATCTTGAAAAAGATACCGTAGATATGGTAGAAAACTACGATGGGACTACCGTTGAGCCAACAGTTTTTCCAACACGTGTACCTAACTTACTTATTAATGGATCATCAGGTATCGCTGTTGGTATGGCAACTAATATACCTCCTCATAATCCAGGTGAAGTAATATCTGGTGTTTTGCATTTACTTGAAAATCCTGATGCTACGCTTTCTGATATCATGCAATTCATTAAGGCTCCTGACTTTCCTACAGGCGCAACCATCTACGGTCAAAAGGGTATCTTAGATGCTTATGAAACAGGCCGTGGACGTATCAAACTTCGTGCTAAGACACACATAGAGAAAAAAGGAAACAAAGACGTTATTGTTGTTGATGAACTTCCTTATCAAGTCAACAAGGCCCGTCTTGTTGAAAACATTGCCATTCTTGTTCGTGACAAATCTATAGAGGGTATCTCTGAAATTCGTGATGAGTCTGATAGAGAAGGTATGCGTATCGTTGTTGAGCTTAAACGTGACGCTATGCAAGAGATTGTTCTTAACAACTTATATAAACAAACAAACATGCAAACTACCTTTGGTATTATCATGTTGGCCATTAAGAATCAAGAACCCTTTGTATTTAAACTTCTTGACATAATTAAGACCTTTATTTCTCACCGTAAAACCGTCATTATTCGTAGAACTATCTTTGACCTTGAAAAAGCGAAGGCTAGAGCGCATATTTTAGAGGGTTTGAAAAAAGCTATTGATATTATTGATAAGGTTATCAAAACTATTCGTGCTTCTGGAAATGAAGAAGAAGCTAGAAATAACTTAGTATCTGAATATGATTTTTCAACGATCCAAGCAGCAAGTATTGTTGCTATGCGTCTTGGTAGACTAACTGGTCTTGAAATTGAAAAAATTGAAAGTGAATTAGCAGAGCTACACGCCGTTATCGCCTATCTAGAATCTATCCTTAAAAGCGAAACAGTACTTCAAGGTATCATTAAAGAAGAACTTATAGAAGTTCAAGCAACACTTACTTCACCAAGAAAGACTGATATCGTAGATAATTATGATGATATTGATATCGAAGATCTTATTCCTAATGAGCCAATGGTAGTAACTATTACTCACCGTGGTTACATTAAACGTGTTCCATTAGCGCAGTACGAAAAACAACATCGTGGTGGAAAAGGCAAGACAGCTGTAACCACTTATGATGATGACTTTATTGAAAGCTTCTTTACGTGTAATACTCACGATACCCTTCTTATTGTAACGAACCGTGGACAACTTCACTGGTTGAAGGTGTATAGAATTCCTGAAGGAAGTAGAACAGCTAAAGGGAAGGCAATTGTTAACCTTATTAACCTCGTTCAAGATGAAGAGATTCAGTCTATTATCCCTACTACTGATTTTAATGAAGAAAATTCTTTAGTCTTCTTTACTAAAAATGGTATCGTAAAACGTACGAATTTGAGTGAATTCTCTAATGTAAGAACCAATGGTGTTCGAGCCATTGTTCTGGATGAAGATGACACTCTTGTAACAGCGAAGATTTCTACTATAGATACACAATATCTATTTATCTTAACACATCAAGCACAATGTATCAAATTTGAAATTGGTAAGACGAGAGATCAGGGACGTACAACTCGTGGTGTTCGTGGTATCAAGTTTAAGCATGACGGCGACTTCGTAATTGACGCAAATATCATCTCTTCAGATGAGCAAGAAATTCTAACGGTAAGTGAAAAAGGTATTGGTAAGCGTACTACTGCTGAAGAGTACCGTTTAACAAACCGTGCGGGTTCTGGTGTTATTGCTATGAAACTTAACAACAAGACCGGTAACAATGTCGTTGGATGTTTAATGGTTGATGAATCTATGGATATGATGGCCCTTACTAAAACAGGTAAGATGATTCGTGTGGACATGCAAACTATTTCTAAGTCTGGGCGTAATACCTCAGGTGTTTATATCATTAAAGGTGATGACGTTGTGTCTATCTCACGTTGTCCGAAAAAAGAAGAAAATGATGATGATAATCTTGAAGATGAATCTGAAGGTTCAGCAGAAGAATAACTTTCCTAATAAAAGCTCCTTATGAGCTTTTATATCTTTAATCTCTCCTTTTAAAATCACACTAAAAAATTTCTTAACCTTTTTGGAACAAAGCTTGCTTTACAATCTTTGAATATAATCATGTAAGGATTTACCATGACAAAAGCATTTATACTAAGTGCCCTTTTATCGTCTCTTTTAATGGCAGATGAATTTTCTATGGATACGCAAGACACTGCTAATTCTAATACAATGAGCTGTCCACACACCATGCAGTGTAACCATACACAAGAGCAACAAAGCTCATATAAAAAGATTCGTATTAGCGTAACAGGACAAGGGGTTGCTCCTACTATGACCTCTTCTCCTGCTCAGGCCTATGCTCTTGCTAAACGTGCGGCCATTGCCGATGCGTATCGACTCTTAGCAGAAAAGCTTAAAGGCGTTAGAATTGAAGGTTCTGATAAGATCAAAAACATGATGGTAATGCGTTCAGAGATTCGAACCTTTGTAGACGCTGTTATTGCTGAAGCTGAAATTATTGAAACGGTTTTTAAAGATGGTTTATGTGAAGTAGAGATGGAATTAACCCTTGACCCTAGACAATGGCAATCAATTTTAGCCTCACGTTAATCTTATTAAGTGTTTGTTTACAAGCTTCACAAACCTATATTTTAAGTTACCGTGCACAGATTAAAGACTCGGTAATCATTTCTGAATCCTTTCATCTGAGTGAAGCTATGCAAGATATTCAAGCAACTACTGCCCAAAGCATACGCCTACACTCTGATACAGCTACTACTGTCAAAAATATCATAAAAGACAATCAAGCGCAAGTTCTTGAATTTATGATGAAATTTGGCACACATACCCGCTCTCACGAAAAACTTAGGAATAATATATCAAGCTCTCTTATTACTATCACTATACCCCCAAGCTATATAACAGTCGATTTTAAAAATGACTACGCTATAATCACGCGATTAATTACATACTAAGTAAGAGTCCAATTAATCAAATCTCTTAAATCAAAGGATATTCGTGAAAATAGCTATCGTTGAAGATGATATTAATATGCGTAAATCCCTTGAAATAGCTATGGGAGATTATAATGAATTTGAAATTGTTACCTTCAAATCAGCTAAGGATGCCCTTCCAAAACTAGATGATTCATTTGAACTCATCGTCACAGATATTAATATGCCCGGCATGGATGGAATTGAGTTTGTAAAAGTTCTTAATGGTAAATATGAGGTTATTATCATGACGGGTAATGCCACCCTTCAAAAAGCTATTGATTCTATTCAACTTGGAGTAAAAGACTTTTTACTTAAACCTTTTGAAATAGAAACCTTAATAGAAGCTATTAAACGTTCGCATAGGGTTCAAGAAGTAGTTAAGAAAGCCTCTCACAAAAAAACTAAAAAACAATGTTCAAGTTCTTCTTTTATGGCCTCATCTCCAGCTCTTGAAAAAGCAGTCAACATGGCTACTAAGGCAGCTAAAACAGATGCAAGTATCATACTTACAGGTGAGTCTGGCGTAGGTAAAGAAGTATTTGCTAAATACATACATGAGAGTTCTCCTAGAGCAAAAAAACCTTTTATTGCGATTAATATGGCTGCTATCCCAGAAAATCTTATTGAAAGTGAACTCTTTGGTTTTGAAAAAGGAGCCTTTACTGACGCGATAGCAGCCAAGGAAGGCTTGTTTGAATTAGCCAATGAAGGAACACTTTTTCTAGATGAAATTGCTGAAATGCCTTATGGTGTTCAGGCTAAACTTCTTCGTGTTCTTCAAGAAAGAGAAGTGCAAAGACTGGGTTCTAAAAAACCTCAAAAGATAGATGTTAGAATTGTATCTGCCACAAATGCAAATTTGCATGAGCAAATAGACAACAATAGCTTTAGAGAAGATTTGTATTACCGTTTAAACACAATTCCCATTGCAATACCACCCCTAAGAGAGAGAACCGAAGAGATATTAGATATTGCTACTAGTGTTTTAGCACAAAACTGTGAAAAATATAGCTTTGAAGACAAGACCTTTAGCGAAGAAGCTCAGGCTTCCCTTTTAAGCTATACCTGGCCAGGAAACATTAGAGAACTTGTATCTGTAGTTGAAAGAGCTACTATTCTTAGTGAAGGCAAAGACATTACGCCTGAAGAACTCTTTTTAGACAGTAGACAAAAACATGAGTCTCGTGCAAAAAAAGAAAAATCCATCACCGATATGGAAAAAGAATTGATTAAAGAAGTGCTTACTTCTTATGAGAACATTGATGAAAGTGCCAAAATATTAGGTATGACAACACGTACCTTAGAAAAAAAAATACAAACATATAATTTGAAAGGATAAAGATTGAAAAAATATAATGTAGCCGTAGTTGGCGCAACTGGAGCCGTTGGTGAAGAGATTTTTCGTATCTTTGAAGAGATAGATTTTCCGTTTAACAAGATAGTTCCGCTAGCAAGTGAGCGCTCAGCCGGAAGTGTCTTAACCTTTAACAATACAGACTTAATCATTAAAGAACTTACAGAAACCGTCTTTAAAGAAGAAGAGATAGATATCGCTCTATTTTCAGCAGGAGGTTCAATTTCTGAGAAATTTGCTTCTTTTGCAGCAGAAGCTGGAGCAGTTGTTATTGATAACACGAGCCATTTTAGAATGAATGAAGATGTTCCCTTGGTTGTTCCAGAAGTTAATCCACAAGAAATTAATGACTGGAAGACAACTGGAATTATTGCTAATCCAAACTGTTCAACTATTCAAATGGTTCAAGTACTTAAGCCTCTTGATGATGCCTTTGATTTAGTGCGTGTAGATGTTTCTACCTATCAAGCGACCTCAGGTGGTGGAAAAGTAGCTATGGAAGAACTTGTCACACAAATGCAAGACTTTTTTGCCTTTAAGTTAGATGACAGTGAGCATAAAGCCTTTCCTCATCAAATAGCCCTTAATGTCATTCCTCAAATTGATGTGTTTTTGGAAAATGGCTATACTAAAGAAGAAATGAAAATGGTAAATGAAACCAGAAAAATTCTTGGTAAGAATGTAGAAGTATCTGCGACATGTGTACGTGTTCCAACCTTACGAGGCCACGCAGAATCATTAACCCTTACCTTTGATTCGGATGTAGATGCTAATGAAGCAAGAGAGATTCTTGTAAAAGCACCTAATATTATCATCATCGATAATCCTGCTGAGTCTGAATACCCAATGCCAGCAGCCTGTGTTGATAAAAATGAAACTTTTGTAGGTCGAATTAGATCGGATATTTATAGAAAAAATGTATTAAATATGTTTGTAGTTGCCGATAACCTTAGAGTGGGCGCGGCGACAAATGCAGTAAGAATTGCTCAAAAATGGGTAGAACTTCAAGAGAAAGCCGGCAAATAAACGACAACTGCTTGTCGTTTATAGACTTGGAACCAAAATCGATGTACCAAAGGTACCGATGGCGGAGTTCAATAAATTATAAAGGAATTTATTAATGGAAAAGATTTTTGAGAGTGGCCTTTGGGCATCTCGTTTCATGGTTATATTAGCCGTTGTTTTTGGTCTCGTTGGAGCCGTTATACTTTTTATTGTGGCCAGTGTTGATATATATGACAGTGCGAAGTTTGTTGTCACCACATACTTAAGTCATGCCCATCCTCATAACTTTCATGAAGATGTTGTGGGTGGTATTATTGGCGCGGTTGACTTATACCTTATTGGTGTGGTTATGCTTCTTTTTTCTTTTGGTTTATATGAACTCTTTATCTCAGACATTGATGTAGCCAAAGAAGATGATGACGACAAGGGCAGTAAGATATTAACTATCAAAACATTAGACCAACTCAAAGATAAGATTTCTAAGGTAATTGTAATGGTATTAGTGGTTGGGTTTTTCCAAAAAGTAGGACATACCGAATATAATGGCGCACTTGACATGCTTTATTTTGCAATATCAATAACAGCAGTAGCCTTAGGACTTTATTTCTTAGGCAAAGTAGGGAAAAAGTAATAAGCTCAAGCAGTTTTTTTAAGCATCACAACGCATTAACTGCTTAAAGGCACGGGGACATGACATGAATTTTTCCACTTAATGTGGAAAAATCAATGCCGTGTCCCCCCTAAACATAGTACCAAGTCACTAAACTAAGTAAAATAACATAAGTAGGATTCAAATATGGCAAACAAAATATTCGTAGACGCATGTCTCGGCAAAGAAACACCTTATACCCCCGTATGGATGATGCGTCAAGCAGGTCGTTATCTTCCAGAGTACATGAAAGTAAGAGCACAAGCAGGTAACTTTTTAAACCTTTGTCATGATCCTAAAAAAGCCTGTGCTGTAACCCTCCAGCCTATGGATATAGTAGGGGTTGATGCCGCTATTTTGTTTTCAGATATTTTAGTTATTCCTGATGAAATGGGAATGGACTTATCTTTTATAAAAGGTGAAGGTCCTAAGTTCTCAGATCCTATCACCTGCGATGCAGATATTGACCGTCTTATTGGTGGTGACGAAGCTGCTTCTAAACTTACGTATGTTTTTGACACTATCAAGCTTATTAAACAAGAGTTAGCTGAAGATAAAGCACTTATAGGTTTTACAGGTGCTCCTTGGACTCTTGCTACGTATATGATTGAAGGACAAGGTACTAAAACCTATAATATTTGTAAAAAAATGATGTATACCAATCCTGCCTTGCTTCATAAAATCCTCGCTAAGGTAACAGAGGTTGTAAAGTTGTACATGGAAAAACAAATTGACGCAGGTATTGATGTGGTTCAAATCTTTGATTCATGGGCAGCGGCAATTGAGCCTTCTAAGTATGAAGAATTTTCTTGGAAATACATGGTAGAGATTTGTGATTACTTAAAATCGAAATATCCAAATATCCCGATTATCATGTTTCCTAAGGGTATCCCTAGCTTTTTAGATAAGGTTTATGGGAACTTTGATGTGTTTGGTGTGGATTGGGCTACTCCAATGGAACTTGCAAAAGAAAAACTTGGCGACAAGTATGTACTTCAAGGAAATATGGAGCCATGTAGATTATACGATAAAGAGATGACAACGCAAAGTGTTCAAGATATCCAAAATGTGATGGGAACAAGCCGTCATATCTTCAATCTAGGGCATGGAATCCTTCCTGATGTTCCTGTTGAAAATGCCATTCATTTTGTAAAAGAATGTCAAAGAGTCTCTAAGAAGTAATTTTCCCTTGTAAAGTTTAAATGCTTTACTATCTCATAACGAGATAAGACTCCTTCAGATAAAGTCTTGTCTCGTATACTTGATCCCAAGAGTTAACAAAAAAAACTAAATTTTACTTATAATAAGTATCGCGTGCTATAATTTTACCATGAATATTACTATCAAGAAATTTTTTATTTTATCTGCATTATTGCTTCTTAGTATATACGCTATTTTAATCTTTTATATTATTGAACTTGATAAAATCAATGCTTCCTTACAGAGCCTTCAAAACTCAAGTTTTAAGATGAGTCAAAAGGCCGATGAATTACGTCAAAGTTCAGACGATTTGACGCGTTTTGCCCGTACCTATGTTATTACAGCAGACCCCCTTTATAAAACACAATATTTCACTATCTTAGATATACGAAATGGAAAAGCAAAAAGGCCTTTTGAGTATGAAGGTATTTATTGGGATTTACTTGAACCAAAACGAAGTCAACTTCACCCTCAAAACGATCCAATATCTCTTGAGGTAGAAATGAAACTTTTACCTTATACTGAGTATGAGTTTTCTAGACTTAAAGAAGCTGAAAACCAGTCAAATAAACTTGTCAATCTAGAAGTACAAGCTTTTAATGCGATGATTGGTCTATATATAGACGATAAAGGCAACTATACCCTACATAAAGAGGCCAATCAAGACCTTGCCATTTCACTTTTACATTCTGAACAATACCATCTTGCCAAACAGTCCATTATGTTACCTATTAATTATTTTCTAAGTTCACTCTCTAAACGAATAACACAAGACACCCAAGAACTACAAGAAAAGACTAGGCAACTATTTAAAAAAATATTTGCCCTTATTGCCTTAGATTTTTTCCTTTTTCTTTTAACTATGTATGTCATAAGTAAGAAAGTACTTTCCCCTATTTCAAAAATAACAACTATGATTACAAAAATTAAACAAAAAAAAGAAATTTATAAATCAAAATTTTATAAGGATGAAATTGGATTTATGGCCGAAGAGTTTTACACGATGCATGAACGAATTCAAGACGATCACAAAAAACTTCAAGACTTAGCAAACATAGATGAACTAACAGGAATATATAACAGACGATTTTTCTTTGATGTAAGCAATAAGATATTAAAATCTGCCTATAGAAATGATCAAAAAGTTTCCTTATTAATTTTTGATATAGATAACTTTAAAAGTATCAATGACAGTTATGGTCATCAAATAGGAGACAGCGTATTACAGCATCTTGTTGGTACTATCTCTGCACGTCTTAGACAAGGTGATGTATTTGCACGTTATGGGGGGGATGAATTTGTTATTTTATTACAAGACACTAACTTAGAAGTAGCCTTTGAAATTTCAAAATCCTTATGTAAAACAGTAAAAGACAAGGTTTTTGCCTATGATAAACTTGTACACATACCTATTAGTATTAGTGCCGGAGTAAGTGAATATAGACATCCCTATACAGACCTCAAGAGTCTTATTAAAAGTGCAGATATAGGTCTTCATCAGGCAAAAAGAGAAGGACGTAACCGAGTTGTTCAAAATTAAATTTCAAGCGTAAATATAGCCCCTTGATTTACATTTTCAACACCTAAGTATCCTCCCATTTTTTGAGCAATCTGATCACTCATATATAAGCCAATACCTGTACCCTTTCCTTCTTCTTTAGTGGTCACATTTGGTTTAAAAATATCATCTATCACATGAGAAGGGATTCCTCCTGCATTATCACTTATAGTTATATACTTTTTACCTTCTTTTTTAAACAAGGATATTACTATTTTTCTCTCTGTCGTCTCATTTTCATTAAAGGCGTCTTTGGCATTATTTATAATATTTAAAATAATATGCTTAAACTCATTTTCTATGCCTTCTAGTTCTAAAGTATCTTGTTCCTCTACTTCAAACTCGATAGTATATTTTATAAATTCATCTTTTGTTAACAACAACACCGAGTCAATCGCTTTTTTCGCATCAAAAAATACTATATTTTTATTGGGCCTAAAAAAGGTTCTAAATTCATCTAGGGTAGATATTAAGTGCTCAATCTGAGAAAAAACCTGTTCCTTATACTCTTTCATATACTGAACATCAAGCAACCCCTCTTCAAAGTCCATCTCAGCTATCTCACTAAGCATAGAAATAGCATTTAGGGGTTGCTTCCACTGATGAGCGATTGCGTCTATCATCTCACCCATAGCCGCCATTTTTGACTGTTGTGCTAACATCTTGGCCTGAGACTCTATTTCTTGATCTAAGTCTTGGGTAAAACCCTGCAGTTGCTTATCACTTTGAGCCATAATCTTATCATGGCGCATCTCATTTTTTTCATATGAGTTTAAAATATGTTCGAGAAGTTCTTTTGAACATTCTTTTTCACCCGCTATAGCCAGCTTTACCTCTTGTAATAATAATTTATCTTCTTTTTTCATACTCCTATTATACTTCATTTGATATCATTTGACATGAAATTTATATTTGGCCCCGTAGCATCACGCCGTTTTGGCACCTCATTAGGTATAGACCTCTCTCCAGACACCAAACAATGTAACTTTGATTGTTTATATTGTGAGCTAGCTCCAGCACAAACTATTTCTTCTTACACAAAAGTATATACACCCCAAGAGATAGTAGAAGAACTGGAAGTGTCCTTAAAAGAGCACCCTAATACCGAGGTCATTACCCTCACGGCAAATGGTGAACCAAGTTTGTATCCTCATTTAGATGAACTCATAAAAAAAATTGATCTCATTAAAAATGACAAACAAACGCTCATCCTAACGAACTCTGCCACCTTGAGTAATGAAAAAACCTACCAAAGTCTTCTAAATCTTGACCAAGTAAAACTTTCACTAGACGCAGTTTCTACAGAAGTATTTAGAAAAATAGATAGACCCCACGAGGATATTGACTTAAGTAGACTTGTACAAAGCGTTATTAGCTTTTCAAAAGAATATACAGGAAGACTTTTTATAGAAGTTCTCTTTGTAAAAGAGCTAAATGATACAAAAGAAGAAATTCAAGCTATCAATACTGTTTTAGAAAAGGTAAATTGCGAGCGTATAGACTTAGGAACGATAGACAGACCCCCTGCTTATCAAATTGAAGGCATATCGTACGAAAGACTTTTTGAAATATCGCATCAATTTAATCCAGCCTTACCCATACACATAGCCTCAAGAAAAAGTGTCACCTCTAAACCATCATCATACACACAAGAAGAAATCATTAATACCCTTGATAAACGCCCTTTAACAAGGGTAGATATAGAGCTTTTATTTGATGAAGAAAGCATAAAATTATTTGATTATTTACTCAAAAAAGACATACTTTCAAGTAAAAATATTTCAAATATGGAGTTCTTCATTCCTTCTTCAAACCAACAAAGAAAAAGAAAAAAGTAATTCTTTATAAAACTTAGAGAATCTTAAGCAAAAGTTCCCTATAATTTCGGCCTCTTAGCAGTAATGTTAGAAGAAACTTTCAAGAAAACTAGCTCACGCGATTGCGAAGCAAAGTTTATTTATAATCCGGATTAGCTCAGCGGTAGAGTAGGTGACTGTTAATCACTTGGTCGCTGGTTCGAATCCAGCATCCGGAGCCACTTTTTTAAACCTCCCAAAAACACTTTGCTACAAGCATTAAGATACAAAAATAACGAGTTTTACTACGCTTGCTACACCTTTTTGATTCGGTTCCCAGAACTGATGTATATTTATCGCCGTAAAATAAATTATTTTTATCAAATTAAAATACCTAAATTTCTGATTTCTACTTTAAAAAGAAATTTATAAAAACTTAAAACAATTAAGTGTACCTTTAATACAAAATACATGAAAAAGTCTAAGATTAACTATCTATAATGGTCTTATCAAAAAAACATATCTTGTTAGTTAAATATTTCCTTTTATACTTCTAAGTGCAGAGATTAAGCCCTTTACCACGGATGGCTCTATATGAGAGATTATAAGCCCTTAGACCCTACAGAAAAAGAAGCGGTTAAAACGTTTTGCAAAGCTTTTAAAGAGATTGACTTAAAGACGGATAAAAGTCTTTAGTTTTAGCCTCTTGAAGAAACCTATCCTAAATCTTTTACTTTTTACTGTTGCTCGTTTTTAATCTTGTTTTCTTTGGAGATTTTTTCAGAATCTTTTTTCTACTACTTTTTACTACTTTTTTGATAGGTTTCAATTTTTTATTTAAAACTAATTTCTTTCTTGAATTTTTGTTACTTTCTTTTATTTTATCAACACTTAGTTTAAGCTCTTCTACTTCCTTAGAAAAATCATTCATTAACGTTTTCATAGTATGCAAACTCTTATTAATGTCTTCGCAACGATTTAACATAAAGTTATCCACACGAATTTCATAACCTTTATCTTTTTTCTTTGCTGCAACAAGTCCATCTTTAATCATCTTATACACCGTTTTATCACTTTTATCAATAAGTTTGGCATATGCTTTTACACTAATATCTTTGTAATGTGTTGTCATTTTTCATCCTTTTTAACATAATAAATTTTTATGGACACATAAGCATTACAAAATAAACACAATTTCACAACAATTGTTTTTATATTTTAGACTAATTGTTGTTTTTGTTATATAATGGACTTATAACACGAAGGAAAAATATGAAAAAAATACTAATCACGATACTTATCTTAAGTGCATCACTTTTTGCTGTTTCAGATAAAGCAGTTGTATACGATTTAACTACGGGCGACATTAGCCGTTTCGAACAACGCATTTTAAGTGGAATTGGTCATAATATGACTCATTATGAGGGTAAACTTGAAACACTAAAGGTTGCCGTCATTATTCATGGTGAGTCTTACAAGTTTTTTATTAAAAATTTTAAAGGCTCTTCTTTTGCTAAGGATAAAGCACTTGCTAAAGTTCATAAAGAGTTTGGGGAACGTTTACGTTCATTGGTGAAATTTTACAAGGTAGAATTCATTGTTTGTGGTAGTGGTATTAAACATCGTAAGATTAAAGAAAGTGATTTATATAATTTTGTAAGTGTAACACCTAATGCGGCAATCGGACTTATAGATAAGCAAGCTGATGGCTATGCTTATATCCCTACTAGGTAGGACAAGGGAACATCTAAGTGTTCCCAAGGAACACTATGGAATAGCTTTGACTTTTACATCTTCGCCATTTGCTTTAACAAAACCATAGCTCGCATAAATACTTTGAGCTTTTGGTGTTGATAAAAATTCCATGTACTTATCTGCGTTGCTTGGATTTTTGGCCGTAGTTAATTTACCAATTGCGTAAGCAACCTTATGCGCCATGTTGTAAGGAGCTGGAATCTTCACGCCTTCGATAGGACGATTATCACGTTTAGCATGGATAACTTCAGTTGCCCAAACAATACCAACATCAGCTTGACCTTGTTCTATACGATAAGGTGTTTCTCTGTGGTGACGTGATGTAAACCATGTTTTATCTTTAACAGCCCAACAAGATTTACATTTTTTGCCCCCAGTAACCTTGTCAAAAAGATCTAAATCTTTAAGCATTTGTGAACCATAAAATTTAAAGATTCCTTCAGTTAAAGGGTTTGGATGAGATTGAACCAAATCATCACGTTTTAAATCTTTAGGACCTTTAATGTTTTTAGGATTACCTTTGGCTACCATAAGTTCAAGTTGATTATGCGTATAAATCATATAATCACTCATAGTATTTTTAGCCTTAAGCTTTTTAAGGTGTCCAAGATTTACACTGGCATACAAGTCAGGATTTTGTGCCGTTTTGTGACCATTTATCTCACCTTGTTTTAAAATCTGTCCTTTTAAAATCTGTCCAGGAGGGATAGTCTCAACATAAACCGTCTTGATACCAGGGTTTTGTTTTTGAAATTCTTGAATGACTTCTTTCATAGCCATAAACTGGTTCCCCGCCAAGTACATAACTAAATCACTACTATAAGAGTCTTCAATCTGACCATACTCTATACTACCATCACTATGAAAAGTACGATAGTCATGACCATGACCTGCATCTTTAGACGAACACGCTGAAAACAATAGGAGTGAACCTACAGCAATTGAAGAGAAAAAAACATTTTTGAACTTCATGATAAACCTTTTGGTATAATTTTTTGTGATGTATAGTAGTCATTAAATGTAAAAATAGTATAAATTTATTTAATAGGATTACTCAACTTTCGCACATAAATTCCACTAAATTCACAGACTAAAACTAAGTATTAAAGCCCATAAATAGCCACTTTACAGTATAATTTTGTTACCACAACTCAATTAATAAAGGCTATTTTATGGAACTTGAAAATTATATCAACTATGCAATGAAGAGTATATTAAAAAATCCTATTCTTGAGGTTTTAACCGATATAAATATTTCTAAAACACTCAAAGACAGTGGTTTTATAAAGCGTAGTACAGGTTATGCTCCTTTTCAAATAATTTTACATTTTGTATATATGCTTGTAATGCAAAAGCGTCAATCAACTTTTATAAAAAACAGTGATAAGGCCTTTGGCAAAGATGCCTATTATCGGTTTATCAAAGAAAGCCGTTATAACTGGAGAAAACTGCTGCTATTAAGTTCAGCATCTCTATTAAAAAAGATCAGACCCTTACATAAGGCAGGCGAACATAAGCTTTTAATCATTGATGATACGGTTGAAGCTAAGCGTGGTAAGTTAATTGAGGGAAGTTGTAAATACATTTGGAGTAATAAAGAACATCGAAGCATTAATGCTTTAAATATCGTATCTCTCAATTATGCTGATTCACATTCAACCTTTCAGCTTGACTTTGCAATCAAGGCCAATGACAGTTACCGTAAAAATATATCTGAATTTACAAATAAGGTGCATCATAGAAGCCATGCGTATCAACGTAAAAGTGAAATCACTAAGGGGAAGAATCTTCTTGCTATAGAGATGCTTGAAAGGGCTTTAGATAAAGGGATAGAGGCTGATTATCTATTGGTAGACAGTTGGTACGCTAAAGCAAATTTTATTAAACAAGCCAATGACCTTGGTATGCATGTTGTTGCAAGACTTCCCAATAACCATAAGATTTGGCACTTTAAAGGTAAATACAAGACCTTAAATGCGATGTATGACAATTTAAAAAAGTGTCGTCATAAGTCTAAGGGTACCTACGGAAAGATATCCTATAACTACTTCGATGCGATTGTAGAGCATGGAACACTGGGTAAGGTTAAGTTGGTGTTTTTACATACCGGTAAAGATTTACTTGTGTTTATCTCTACTGATTTAACACAAGTAGGAAAAGAGATTTTAGCTACTTACAAAAAACGATGGAATATAGAACAAGGGTATAAAGATTTACGCAGTTTGTTTAGTCTTGGGAAAGAAGAAAACAGGATTTATGAAGCCCTCATCGCAAAAATAACACTTTCTATGTTTACCTATAATATTGTGAGTTATATTAACCGCATAAAAAACGAACCACAAACGCTGGGAGAACTTTTCCGAGAACTCGAATGCGAGCTAGAAACACTTGCGATATCTATGCAGCTTTTTATAAAAATACTTACAAAAATCTCTGAGATTAAAAATGTTGTCAAGGAAAATAAAGATTTACTCCAGATTATCGCTGTCATTAGTGCTTACACTCAAAAAGAGTTGGGGTTTATGTGCGAAAGTTGAGTAGGATTACTTATCTAAAGTTATGTATGTAATCAAATTATAACAATCTTTAACTACAATCACACATGAAAAACTTTTGGCTTCGTGTAGAATTTCTTTTTATTTTTATTGCCCTTCCCCTTTTGGGTTATCTCAATCCTAAATACATTTCACCTATACCTGTGTTGATATTTATTTTAAGTTATGTGTTTTATTTGAGCCTTCGTCATAAAAAAATACGCAAACGAAATATTTTCACCTTTCACCACCATCATCATAAACTTTTAAAAGGCATCTATAATAGAATTTTAGTCTCACTCATTGTTCTTATGGTGGCTATTATATTTTACGATCACCACCTAATTTTTAAGATGATTCTACAAGACCCTCTGTTATGGATAATCTTACTTTTTATCTATCCCCTCTTCTCTGTCATTCCTCAAGAAATAATTTTTAGAAGTTTTTTCTTTGCTCGATATAAGAAGATATTTAAACGTTACCCCTTAGTATTTATGAGTGCGGCTAGTTTTAGTTTTTCTCATATAATTTTTAATAACTGGATTGCCATTATTTTCACCTTCATAGGGGGCTTATATTTTGCTATAAGTTATCACCAAACCAAGTCCTTATTAGTAGTGGTGATTGAGCACAGTATTTATGGTTTATTTTTGTACACCATAGGATTTGGTGAGTTTTTTGATTTTAATGCCATGCAAGATTAAAGGAATATAAATGCAAGAATTTTATTATTGTGAACGAATGGATGCGAGTTTTTTTGCGGAACCAATGAATGCTTTTACTAATGTTTTTTTTATTATCGCCGCGTATATGAGTTATAAGTATCTACATAAAAACACACCTAACACTAAGGCTAAAACAAGTATATATATCTTAAATTTTATTTTGATTGCCATAGGATTGGGAAGTTTTTTATGGCATACCATTGCTCTTCCTTGGTCCATGCTTGCGGATGTTATTCCTATAACCTTGTTTATGTATGTCTATCTTTTTTCTTTTGTTTATTATGTATTACAAAAAAAACTTTATGTAGCCGTTTTGGCCTTGTTTGTTTTTAGTTTTGTTAATTATGGGGTTGAAAGCTACGTGGATAAAGATTTATTTAATGGATCTATTTCTTATGCCCCTGCTCTGATATCTCTTTTTATTTTAGCCCTATTTTCTAAAAACAAGAAACACCTTTCTCTTTTTCTTTCTGCTATATTTGTTTTTTTACTTTCTTTAGTGTTTAGAAGTATAGACTTTTTTCTTTGTGAGAGTTTCTCATTTGGGTCACATTTTTTATGGCATATTTGTAATGCAAGCATGTTATATATGTTACTGATTTTCCTTATGCGTTCAAGTGTAAAGACACTAAAAAAAACAACATCTTTAACTGTCATCTAAATGTCATCTCCTTTAAAAAGCTAATTATTGCTACTTAATATTTCAAAAAGACACTTTTGAAGTGGCCTTTTTTGGCTGTTTTCTTCGTTTATATAAGAGTATTGAATGAAACATATAATTTAAAACTAAAAACACATTTTAAATTTTTTGTAAGTAAATTGTCGCCTTAAGCACTCCAAAATGTTATTTAATTGAAATTCAGCAGTAATAAAAGACTGAAATAATTACGCATTCAAAAAAAATGGAGAGTCAAATGAATAAGAAAATAATTGCTTTATCTTTAGTAACAGTGATGTCACTTCTCGCTGCTGACAACACAGATACAAATTCAAGTGCTGAGAAACTTGAATCTATTTCTATTGTGGGGGACACAGATTCTCATGCAAACAATATTATTGATACTAATAGAATTGAAACATCAGGAACAGTGGCTAACCCACTTCTTCTTTTAAACAATGTTGCGGGTGTTCATGTTACTTCAGGGAGTACATTTGGTTTATATGAATATTCTAACCAAGTAAACATGCGTGGATTTAATAAAAGTCAAATTGCATTTTTAGTCGATGGTGTACCTCTTGGTTCATCTGCAACAGCGGGTGGGGCTCCTGTAAATCGTTTTGTTGAAAATGAAAATATTTCTTCAATTTCTGTTCACCAAGGTTCAGGTGCCTTATCTACACCTTCTGCAGCTGCTTTAGGTGGGTCTATCAATTATGTTACATCATTACCAGCCCAAGAAGCCTCAGTAAAAGCGTCACAAACAACAGCTTCATATAATGGTTCTAAAATCTTTGCTCGTATAGACACAGGTGACTTTGCTAAAGACACACGTGCGTATATAAGTTATTCAGAAACAACAACAAATAAATGGAAAAATGAGGGTGAACTTAAAAGAGAACACCTTGATACAAAACTTGTTTCTAAGATAGCGGACATAGATCTTCAGTTTAACCTTTCTTGGAACAACAGACAAGATCATGATTATTTAGATATTACAAAAGAGCAGTTTGATACATTTGGTGGAGAATTTGGCCTAAATCAAAACTGGGTAAATAATCCAGACGCGGCGTATCAAACAAGTCAAAATGCTTACAACTGGGATACATGGCAAAATGCTAGAACAGACACTTTAGCAAGTTTTAACCTTAGAGCAGACATTGGTTCTGGTGAAATTAAAGTTACTCCATACTTCCATGATCAAGCTGGAACAGGTAACTGGGCTCCAAATTATGTACTTCTTAGCGATGGGACAAAAGATTATACAAAACAATCTTTCAGACAATCAGAATATGAAACTCAACGTTTAGGTCTTACTGTAAACTACACGGTAGATATTGGAGATCATGAACTTCTTGCAGGTCTTTGGATGGAAGATGGAAGTCGTCAAAACAGACGTTATTGGTATAACCTAAACAACCAAGACGCAGGTTGGGTGTATAATCAAACTCCTTATCTTGAGCAATTTAACAGAAACTTTGATACAACGTCTTTGATGGCTTACGTTCAAACAAAGTTGCACTTTTTAGATGACAATCTTGTTATTGACTTAGGGGCAAAAGCACAAACTACTTCTGTAGAATACACTGACTTACAAAATGCTGCTAATTCTCAGCCGTCTAAGTCTTCAGATGCACCATTTTTACCTCAGCTAGGAGCAACCTACAAACTTAATAATCAAAACCAAATCTTTGGAAGTTTTGCTATGAATTATGCACAATTACCAGATTCAGTTTATACAGGCACCTTATACGACCCAGATATTAAAAACGAAGAGTCTACTAATATTGACTTAGGTTACCGTTTTAATGGTGATAATACAGCACTTACTGCCGCTGTATATTATGTTGACTACAAAAATAAAATTGAATCTATTGCAACAACAGTTGGTGATATTTTTGAAGCGGGCCAATCGTATGCAGCTAATGTCGGTGGTGTTGAATCAAAAGGTTTAGAACTAAGCGGTCTTTATAAGTTAAGCTCAGCTTGGAAACTTTCTGGAACATACACATTCACAGATGCAAGCTATACTGAAAATGTAGGCACCTTAGCTATCTCAGGAAACAGTGTTCCATTTTTACCAAAAAACATGCTAAACCTTGCTCTTGATTATAAGAAGAATGGTTTAACATTTGGTATGAATACAAAGTACAACAAAGACATGTACGGAACACGTGATAACCTTGAAAAAATCCCTGACTTTGCTTTAGCAAATGCTTATATGGGTTATTCAAAAACTTTGAACCATTCTGTTCTTAAACAAGCAAGTCTTATGATGAACATAAACAATATATTTGACAAAAGCTACCTTGCAACGGCTGGAGCATTTGGTGATACTGTAGGAAGCTCAACATACTTTGTTGGCGCGCCAAGAACAGTTTCATTAACTCTATCAGCAACATTTTAATCTCAACACACCCTTCTCTCCCTAAGGGAGAGATTTTAAAGAGCACCCATGAAAACACTTTTCCTTCTACTTTTTCTTAGTCTTAGTTTATTATCAGAACAAAACCTACCAACGAATTTTGATATTACACCCCATGCCGCTAAAGATGCAGATTTTAGATTTTTAAATCCTCATTTATCTCATAGACCAAACTATGTAGCAGGTCAAGCCGTAAGTGTAAAACTGTCAAAAGATGAAAACACACTTCTAGTTTTAACGAGTGGGTATAATCGTATGCATAACGAAGATGGTTCATTAGATATAAATGCATCCAGCGAATATGTCTTTATCTATGATGTATCTAAACACATTCCTGTTCAAAAACAGGTTCTACATTTGGCCAATACTTTTTATGGAATTTCATGGCATCCCCTTAAAGATGCTTTTTTTGTTTCAGGGGGAGTAGATGATAAGATTTTATATTTTACAAAGACAAACGGACTTTATCATAAAGAAAAAGAGCTAAAACTTGGCCACAAGTCAGGCTTAGGTCTGCATGTCAAACCAATGGCGAGTGAACTTGCTCTTAACAAAAATGGGTCTTTATTGGCCGTATCAAATATGGAAAATGATTCAGTTAGCTTGATTGATGTAAAAAGTTTTACTCTTTTAGATGAAATAGATTTACGTCCTGGAAAGAATGATATTAAAGATAAGGCTAAGCCCGGAGGAGAATTTCCTTTTGGACTTGCTTTTGTGCATGATAGTATTTATGTAGCAAGTATGCGAGACTATGAGCTTGTGCAACTTAAGATTCAAGACAAAACCTTACACATACAAGAACGTATCAAGGTGGGAAGTCAGCCTACTCGTATACTTTATGATAATGCGCATGATGTTTTGTTTGTTGCTAATAGTCGTAGTGATAGTATCAGTGCTATAAACACCAAAAACAATCATGTGATAGGCACATTTTTCACAGTAGCACCCAAGGATATCTTTAATCAAACCCATTTAAAAGGGGCTAATCCTAATGCCTTAAGACTTAAGGGAAATAGACTGTATGTGAGTAATGGGGGCACAAATTCTATTAGTGTACTTGAACTTACTTATCATAAAACCTCACTTGAAGCGCAGGTAGTTGCCTTGTATCCGACAGGATGGTATCCTAATGACTTGGCCATAAAAGATGATATGCTTTATGTGGTAAATGGTAAAAGTCTTTCAGGCAGTAATTCAGGAGATTGTAGAAATAATCTTTCAACCGCTGCTGATGCTAAGGCTGAGTGTACTGGTAGAAATCTTTATACATGGAAGACAAAAAAAGCAGGTTTTTTAAGTATGAAAATTCCTTCTGGTGATGAAGAAAAACGATTAACTCAGCAAGTAGCAAAAAACAATCATTTCTTTTACAAAGACAAGGTAAATGAGACCATGTCCTTTTTGCAAAAAAAGATTAAACATATTGTATATATAGTCAAAGAAAACCGAAGTTATGATCAGGTTTTAGGAGACTTAGAAATTGGAAATGGGGATAAAAGCCTAACCCTTTTTCCCCAAAGCAATACCCCTAATCATCATAAACTTTCTACAGAGTTTGTCACCATGGATAATTTTTTAGACAGCGGTTCTTCAAGTAATGACGGATGGGTCTGGACAACATCTGGACATACTACAGAATATACAGAAAAAAACATTGCCATAAATTACGCAAAACGAGGTCTAAGTTATGATAATGAGGGACAAAATAGAAATATACCCTTAGCCCATGCAAATTTTAAAACAAGACAGGCTTATGATCCTAGAGTACCTGATGATGAAGACCTTTTACCAGGAACAAGAGATGTAGCTGCTGTTGATGGAGATGATGAAACTCCCTCACAAGGATATATTTGGGATAAGGCTATCAAGGCGGGTCTTGAAGTGAGAAATTATGGTTTTTATTGTGATGAAGAACGTTATTTCTTAGATAAAAATGATTCGGCCTTTGTTCGTCCATCAGAATATCCATTTAAAGAAAAAACAGTGCAAGCCTACGCTAACAAAGCCTCTTTACTTGGACGTACCGATATATATTTTCGTGGATACGATCAAAATTATCCTGATTTATGGAGATATAATGAGTTTAAACGTGAGTTTGATGAGTATGTAAAGAAAAAAAGCTTTCCATCTTTAGTTCTTTTGCGCTTACCTCATGATCATTTTGGCTCTTTTAAAACAGCTCTTGCAGGGGTAGACACACCCTTGAAACAGATGGCAGATAATGATTATGCCTTAGGCTTAGTGGTAGAAAGTATTTCAAAAAGCCCCTTTGCCGATTCTACTTTAATCTTTGTTATTGAAGATGACGCCCAAGATGGAGCGGATCATGTAAGTTCTCATAGAAGCATTTCTTTTGTAGCAGGACCGTATATTAAAAAACACGCCCTTGTAAGTAAACGATACACCACTGTAAATGTTTTAAAGACTATAGAAAAAATCTTAGATATTGAGTCTATGGGCTTAAATGATGCACTGAGTGAAAGTATGATGGACGTCTTTGATATCAATCAAACAGGCTTTGTGTATAAGGCAGAGGTTCCAAAAATCTTATATAAAACGGACTTACTCTTACCTCAAGAATCAAAACCAAAAAACATGGCCAGCATTGAAGTGGACCATAATAGAAAGTATTGGGTAAACGCCATGCAAGGTCAAAACTTTGAGAGTGAAGACAACTTAGATACAAAAAAGTTCAATAAAGCCTTATGGAAGGGTATTACTGGAGAAAATTTTCCTCAAGAATAATAAACTTTACTGAAAAAAAAGTATAAAAAATAAGACATGATTACCTTATAGAAACTTTTTTAAACACTGTAATATTATAGTAGTTTAAAGGTAATTGATTCGTGGCTAAAGTGTTATCTAACTGAAAGATACTAGTAATAAATTATGATTATTATTCCTTATACAAAAAATAGGGAAGAATAAATGAAAAAAATGACGGTACTATCTTTGATAGCTGCGAATGCAATAAACCTACTTGCTGCTTCTGTGGTTGATTCCAATACAACAAAATTGGATAGCCTTTCTATATTGGGAGATGATAATACATTTCCTGTGACTGTTGTAAGGGACGCAACAATCACACAAACAATCATTAATGAGGATGCTTTAAAACGTTCTATGGGCGCGGGTGGTTCTAACATATTTAAAGCCGTTGAGCTTGCTCCTTCTGTTAATGTGCAAACAGATGATCCTTATGGATTTACAGGTGGAACGATACGTGTACGTGGATTTACAGAAAGAGAAATAGGTTTTTCTTTAGATGGTGTTCCCTTAAATGACTCTGGAAACTTCGCGGTCTATGCTCATGAATATACGGACGCTGAAAACCTTACTTCTGTCGCTTTAACACGTGGTTCAACAAAAAGTTCTGCTCCTTTTTACAGTGATATTGGTGGTTCAATTGAGTTAATGACAAAGTATCCAAGTAAAGACTTCCAAGTAGAAATCTCTGAAAACTTTGGCTCGTTTAACATGCAAAGAGGTTTTTACCGTATCGATTCAGGTGAATTATCTACTGGAACAAAGGTATTTGCATCGTATTCTCATACGAAAGCCGATAAATGGAAGGGAGAAGGCCAAGCACCTGACTTTCGCAAACACCTTGCCTTAGGAGTAACTCAAAAATTTGGAGACGTTATTGCTGAAATATTTTATGATTATAACGATCAGTTAAATTATGCTTATAAATATAATCAAATGAACTGGACTAAGGCTCAAGATTTTGAGACCTATTATAAAGATGATTATAGTACCAATCCAATAGATGGGGATTACTTTAAGCTAAATACTAATCCATATACCAACCATGTTATCCGTGCACGTCTTTTCATCCCAATCTCTGACACCATGTCTATAGATGTTAAACCCTATATGTGGATGGGAAAAGGGGGTGGATATTATTCTTATGGCGCGCCTTCAAACATAACCTATAATAACTCTTTAAACTACACAACCCGTCCAGGTGTGGTAGCTAAGCTTAATGTTGAGCTTGAAGAAACAAAGATAGAAGCAGGAATGTGGTACGAATATGCAGACCTTAGAAACTTTTCTAAGTCCTATGCGGGTACCAACGGTAATGATATTTTAGCCAACTTAAATGGTAGTTTTAATTATTGGCGTTATATTCAAGAAACAGCAACCACTACAATGGCACCCTTTGTTTCTGTAGAAAAAAAGAATATAGCAAATATCTTAGATGTCACAGCAGGATTAAAATATGCAATGGTAAATCGTGACCTTACTTCGTATGATACAGGTGATGTTACAAGTGATTATTCAGATGATGATGTATTTAACAACCTTGGAGCTGTAAATCCAGCTAGAACTTATGATCAAAGTTACGCTATGTTACTTCCACGTCTTCAAATTGGACTTAACTTAGACAGTCCTTGGTATCCATATTTTTCTTATGCACGTACTTTTAAAGTACCTAACAATAGCCAAGGTGGTGATCAAGACGCGAGCGTAATTACGGCTAACCTTGACCCTGAGGTTGCAGATGGATTTAATCTAGCCGCGCGTTATGTAAATGAAGACTTTTTTCTTACTCCAGGTATTTTTTATACTATGTTTAAAGACAAAATCATCACCACTGAAATTTCTCAAGGCGTAAGCGTTCCTCAAAATGTCGGAGAAACTTCTTCTTATGGTTTTGAGTTAGAAGCAGGTAAACGCCTTATGAAGAACATCATGTTGTATGCTTCATACGGTTATACCAAGGCGACTTATGAAAAAGATTATGAGGCCAGAGGTACACTTATAGATGTGACAGGAAATCAGTTAGTGGATACACCTGAACATACTGTAAGTGCTTCAGTAGGATATGATAAAAAAGATTTTTCAGCTATCTTAACAGCTAAATATATCTCTTCACGTTTTGGAGATGCAACGAATACTCAAAAAGTTGCTGGATATACACTGTTTAATGTAGATATCAAAAAAGAAATCACGCTTATGGATATGAAATTTGCTGGTTATTTATCGGTAAACAATATCTTTGATACAAAATATATAGGTAAGATTAACACAGGTGATACTAAGGCAAACTATTATGCCGGTGTACCCTTAGCCGCTTCTGTTGGTTTAAATGCAAAGTTCTAGTCAAGCCATCCCTTCTTATGAAGGGCGTGGGTTTATAAAAGCACTTAGCCTCGTGCTTCTTATGCTTACAAAGCTTCTTGCCTTTGAAAGTACACCCTTACCCACAGGTTTTGATATCTCAGCTTCATTAACACAACATTCCTCTGCCTTACTTAATCCTCACCTTCAAGAATATCCTAACTATACAGCAGGACAAGCCGTTTCAATTGAACTTAACAAAGACAAGTCCAAGGCAGCCATACTCACAAGTGGGTATAACCTTCTTTATGATAAAAATGGCAATGTTGATAAAGACAATTCTACTGAGTACTTATTTATCTACGATATTCGTGAAGATGAGGCAATACAAAAGCAGGTAATAAAAGTACCCAATACCTTTTATGGTTTACGCTGGCATCCAAAAGAAGATGCTCTATTTGTATCGGGCGGCAAAGATGATTTTATTTACCGTTATGATGCAGGTGAAAATGGGTATACGCTTACTCAAAAAATTGATCTTCATCATGATAAGGTTCTGAAGAAAGTTGACCCAATGGTAGCTGAGTTTGAATTTTCTTTAGATGGGAAGTTTTTAGTAGTTGCCAATATGGAAAATGATTCTCTCACCTTAATAGATGTAAAAAGTTCAAGTATCCTTGATGAAATCGACCTTCATTTAGACAGCACAGACTTAGAAAAATCTGGAGGAAGCTATCCCTTTGGTGTGGCTATAACAAAAGAAAATACGGTGTATGTCAGCAGTATGCGAGACAATGAGCTTATAAAACTACAAATTAAAGGTAAAAAGCTAAAGATTATAAAACGTATAAAGGTAGGAAGTCAGCCAACACGTTTGCTCTACCTAAAGCACACCAACGAACTTTTTATATGTGAAAGCCGAAGCGATAGTATACGTGTGATAAACACCAAAAACGACACAACAAAGACCCGTTTTAACACACTCGCTCCTAAAAGGTATTATACTAATAAAAAAAATCTTAAGGGCGCTAATCCTAATGCTATGACACTCTCAAAAGACGGCGATAAGCTGTATGTAAGCAATGGGGGAACAAATAGTATCGCTTCGTTTACCTTAACACGTAAAGAAGAAAGCTTAAAAGTACACTTTGACACTTTAATTCCTACCCAATGGTATCCTAGTGCCCTCGTAGTCAAAGAAGACATTTTATTTGTGCTTAACAGTAAAAGTCTTTCCGGTGCCAATCTTAAGGGATGTCGTAAAAACGTGGGTACAAACTATAAGATTACTAAAGAATGTAAGGCAAATAATGAATATGTTTGGCAAAGTAAAAATTCATCCCTAGAAAGAATTATCCTCCCTAAAGAAAAAGAGTATGAAGCTTCTACCCTCGCTGTTTTAAAAAATAATAAGATGCGAAGTAACGCCCTGAAAAAAAACCAAAATGAACTTATGGATTTTTTACGTACTAAGATTAAACATGTCATTTATGTGGTAAAAGAAAACCGAACCTTTGATCAGGTTCTTGGAGATTTAGAAAAAGCTAATGCCGATTCAAACCTAACTCTTTTTCCTGAAAGCATTGTCCCCAATCATTATGCCTTAGCACGTAATTTTGTCACCATAGATAACTTTATGGCAAGTGGTTCATGCAGTGGGGATGGATGGGCATGGATAACCGCGGCTCGAAGCACCCAATATCTTGAGATGATGATGCCTATCTTATACGCGCACCGTGGAACTAGCTATGATGTTGAAGGGCATAATCGAAATATACCCGTAGGATTAGATTCCTTAGCCTTAAGAAATGAAAATAATCCTCAAACTAAAACACTCAACATGAAGTTACACGGAACCGCTGATGTAGCAGCGCCTGATGGTCCTGATGAAGAAGCAGCAACGGGATACTTGTGGAATGCAGCCTTAAGAAAAAATCTTCATATACGTAATTATGGATTTTTTTGTAACAACAGCCGGTATTTTTTAAATGAAAAAGATAAAAATTATTTACTACCACACCAAAATTCTTATGCTCTTTCTTATAAACAGTCCTTCCCTAATAAAAAAGAGCTCTTAGAGGTTACAGATCCTTATTTTCGAGGTTATGATATGAGATATCCTGACTTATGGCGCGTAAATGAATGGAAAAGAGAATATAAAGGTTTTATAGCCACAAAAAACATGCCAAACCTTATGATGGTTCGTTTACCCCATGACCATTTTGGAGGGTTTAGCACTGCCTTAGCGAAGGTAAACACTCCTTTAAAACAAATGGCAGATAATGATTACGCCTTAGGTAAACTCGTTGAAACTGTAGCTAAAGGCCCCTATAAAGATTCCACACTTATTTTTGTAACTGAAGATGACGCTCAAAATGGAGCAGATCATGTGAGTGCACAAAGAACACTAGCCTATATAGTCGGTCCTTATGTAAAACAAGGCGCGATAATTTCAAAGCATTACACCACCGTGCATTTAATTAAAACTATGGAATCTATCTTAGGATTAGATGCCTTAAACATTAATGATGCAAGTGTCAATCCTATGTATGAGGTTTTTGATAAAAGCCAAATCAACTGGAGCTATAAGGCAAAAATAGCAGATATTTTGTACACAACCGAGTTAGATTTACCCAAAAGAGATAAAAAGCTAAAAGTACCAAAAGATAGAACTAGCCAGTATTGGGAAGACGCCATGAAAAATCAAAACTTTGACAGTGAAGACCAACTGGATGAAAAAGCCTTTAATAAGGCATTGTGGGAAGGGATAAAAGGAAAAAACTTAGCCAAAGGAGCTACTAAACAAGACCACTAAACAGTAGAAAAACTTCTAGAAGAAATTTCTGAATATCTAAGTCAATGGTTAGACTGGCCACGTAATTTTCATTTAGATAATTTTTCAAGAACTAATATTGGAGGTCAAATACTGACCCGAATTATTTTATGACCCCTATTATTTCTAAAAGAAACTAGTGTCTAAAAAGAAGAACTCAACCAATAAGGTAATGAGCTTGGCTACGGGGACATTGCTTGAGTTTTTAATGCGGGGCATTAAAAAGTAATGCTGTGTCCTCATTTAGCTAAATAACCCAGTTGGCAAACAAAGAAAAGTAATATTG
>NZ_JAEMVE010000037.1 GCF_029216045.1 Sulfurimonas sp. MAG313
ATTTACCCTCTTAGTGGCTCCTGCGCTTTTAGCTAGTATGCAAAAACGATTTTCACAAATAGGTTTTGCCTTTGTCTATGGGTGGATTCATGGGTATTATGACTATGCCAGGCGCGGTTATCAAAGAGATGACTAAGCTTTTCAAATAAACCTTTATAGAGGCATCTGCCTCTATAGTACAACCCCTCAAACAAAACTTCCCTTTATTACCTTTTACTTATCCTTCTTACTCATAAACAAGACTCCAAAAAGAGTACCTAATGCCCCCAGAAACACAATGCTGTATCCCGTTGGTAAATCATAAAAATACGATACTGCTATAGCTAAAATAGAAAAAGTCCACCCATAAACAAAGGCAAAACCTATTTGTGAAAATCGTTTTTGCATACTAGCTAAAAGCGCAGGAGCCACTAAGAGGGTAAATACCACTAAAACACCTGCGAGCTGAACCGAAGAAGTAACCGTTAATGCTAACATGCTAAAAAACATCAACTCCTTAGAAAACCCTGTAAGCCTTGGATAAACCTTCCATATCATTAGAGCTATTGCACAATAAATCATAGACCCAAAGATTATATCTTCAATAGGTGTAAATAAGATATCCGTAGCAAGCAAGGCCTTGAAATGTTCCATCCCTTCAGCGGACTCGGCTAATACCATCATAATACCACTTGCACCCAAGACATATAAGATTCCTATAAAGGCTTCTAAATGTAATTTTCTATAGGAGGCAAAGGAGATAAGAAAAGCCGATAAAAATGCAAAGCTAAGTGTTAATAAATATAAATATTCTTTATCAAAGTAACCTAGGCTAATTGAAGAACCAAGTGCCGCAAATTGGGCAATGGCAAGGTCTGTAAAAATGATGCCTCTTTGCAATACACCTCTTCCAAACCAAGCATGTATCATCACCAAAATAATCACTAAAAAAATAGGTGGTAAAAATATATCAAACATTACTGACTTCCTTAACCAAATAATCAAAAAGATTTTCTAAGCTTTCAATCCCATCTAAAGCATTAATATCATGGGGCATTAAAATAATTTTGATATTTGTCTTGTTTTTTAAGTACTTAGCTGTCTTAGTTGAATGATACACATCATGCAAAATACATTGGGGCTTTTCACTTTCTATTAGACTAATAAGCTTAAAAACATGCTTCGAAGAAGGCGGTATCCCCGGTAAAGGCTCAATCGTTGCTATACTTTCAAGGCCGTAAGCCTTATTGAAATACGCAAGATTATCATGGAACTGAAGAATCTTCATCCCCTTTTTAGCTTGCATTTTTGTCTTCCATCTTAAAAGATTATTATTCCATCTTTGAGTAAACTCATTTAAATTCTTTTCATAAAACGTTTTATTTTCCGCGTCAAGTTGTATCAAAAATCTTGTAATACTTTTGGCTAAGACTAAGATATTATTAGGATCTAAGTGAAAATGAGGATTTCCATCAGGATGCACATCACCTAAGCTTCTATCCACACTCACAGGAATTTGAATCATCTGTACCTGATGTGAAAGATTTAAAAAGCTGCTGGTATTAACGTGTACCTTTGAATTTGCCGCGCGTCTGATTAAAGGAGGCAACCAGCCAATTTCTAGCTGTCCACCATTCATAATAAGTGCGTCACTACGACGAAGTTTTACTATTAAAGAGGGTTTAGGAACTACAAAATGTGGATCCCAATTGCCTTTGGCTAAAACAGTTATTTTCAGCTTGTCTTGTGCTATTTCTTCAACTAAGGCACCTATATAGGGATAAGATACTGCTATATTTAGTTTTGCAAATAAAGATAGTGGTAAAAGTAATAAAATTAATTTATTCATAAGAGACATTCCTTCAACTTACTGATTAAAAATCATGAGCGCCATGGGCGCCTATAGATAAGTTTAAAGATACAATAAGTGAATGTATATTCTGTTTTTCAAAAGTATTTGCGCTCTGTGAATATAAGGCATCATTTTGAGAATATTCTAAGCGTAAACGACTAAATTCAGAAAAGTGATACTCCACCATTGCGCTGTATCTATTATAAGGGGTAGATGGTAAATCTACTTCGGTAAAAGCATATGAATTGGTATAAATACTTTCATAACGCAGACCATAACGCGTATTTGTATTTGAAGCATATACTAATTGAGAGTAGATACCTTCTTGAATGATTTTTTGCTTATAGACTTCAGAAGACAGAGACGCATCTTCAACATGATATTCATCTCCTTTTTTCTCCAAACGCATCCATTCACTTTGCCAAGAGATAAAACTATACGAATCAAAATAATGTTTTATGGTTAATTCTAAATTATAGACTGAGCTACTTCCATCAAAGGCTATCTCATGTGCATCATAAGAGTTACGTGTATAGTGCTTTCCATAAATATATGAGGCTCCTGGCATTACGGTTGTATTTCCCACATCAAAAGATGTCTTCACATAGGCCACTAACATAGAAGGAGCAGCTGCTCCTTTAATCTTATCTCCATTACTAAGAGTAAGACTCTCATAACCAAAATTTTCACTCTTGCCTTGTAAGATTTCTGCTCCTAGCATAACATACTCATCTAAAGGTAAAGTGTATTGAGCCTGAAGTCCTATTTCACTTAGATTTTCAGCCCCTAAAAAACCTTGATAAATTAAAGGAGCCTCATTGAAGTCCCAAAAATGTGGATGTTGATTATTTAAACGACCCACATCACTTAAAAACTGACCGCCTCGAAGACGAAGTCCCTGCAATAGTGTGGTGTTTGTAAAATACGCTTCATCTATTTCAACACTCTCTTGTGTAAAATGAAACGTTGCCTCAAGAGAAAAGCTTGGGTCAACATTGGCTGATAGTATCAACTCTGAATAATTAAAATTAAATCCATTATTGGGGCTATATCCATGGCCTGTGCCAAAGGCATAATCTGTAATTCCGGGGACACTTAAGCCTTGTAAATCATCTTGATTCTTATTTCTAGAAGCAAAAGAGGTGTCCACAATTAAAGAAATATCAGGAATAAACTGAGACTGAGAAAAAGTTCTTTTTTCTATGGGTAAAAGAGCAGGTACCTGCGCATGTAAAAGGGTACTAGCACATAAGGCTAGATATATAGATTGTTTCATCTGTTTTCCTAATGAGTATTCAAAATACTCTAAATATAATTGTTTAAAATGAGTTGATTAGAAAAAAGAGGGAGGAGCGCGAGAGTTAAAAGACGTATACGTCTTAAGAAAAGTTAAAGTACTAGTATAAACAGGTGCATCAAAATACACATCTCTTTTTGTAAGAGCTGTAAAATCAATGATATCTGCACTAGCAATATTGTGCTGAAGTATACAAACCTGGCAATCTTCGTTAACGTGTCCATTATCATGAACATGAAAGCTTGAAAGTAAGGTTGCAACAAATGCAAGCGTAAGAATAAAAAACTGATAACGCTTCATTTGAGAACCTTTCATTTGAGATATGAATTTATATCATATACTGTGTTAGAAAAGTGTTAACTATTTAGCTTAGATTAAAAAGAGAGGGTAAAAGTACTTCCTTTTGTTGGTTCAGATTCAACTTTAATGTCTATCTTATATTCTTGAGTTATTTTCTGTACTATGCTTAAACCTACACCAAATCCTCCGGCGTACTCAGTCTCTCTGTTATAGATTTCATAAATCATACCCAATTTTTCTTTTTCTATGCCAATTCCGTAATCTTGTATTTTAAAGACCCCATCTTTCAAAAAGATATCTATATGAGAAGACGGATGAGAATATTTAATAGCATTATTTATTAGGTTTCCAAAAAGCATGGTTATTTTTGTTTCATCTATTTTAAAAGAATAAGACTCTGCCTGAAGGTTAAGAACAATCTTTTTACTTTCACTAAGTTCTTGATAATACTGCACACTTTTGATTAAGACATCTTTGAGGTCTATGTCTTTTTCTGGTTCTTTTTGAGATTCAAAAGAGAGATAAGACAAGGCATTATAAATATCAAAAAGCTGTTTAGTACTGATAGAAATATTTTTCAGAATTTTTTCATCATAAACTTGTTTTTTCATAGCTCTTGAAACAGACATACTTAGGGCTGTAATAGGTGTATTGAGTTCATGAGCAGTATCATGTACAAAGTCTTCTATTTGTTTAATTTTTTGATGAAGCGGGCGCATAAATATACGAGAAAGCAACCACGCAAGTATCACCATTATGATAATACTCATTATAATGACTCCAAAAACATTTTTTCTAAGTGTTTCAGTTTTTAAATATAAGCCTTGAGAATACACCAATACAAAACGTATATTTAAGTGATCTGAAGTGCCTGTAGAAATTAAAAGAGAATGTTTTTCTTCAATTAAAAAATCTTCCTTTAAAGGAAAATGCTTTGTTTCGAGTTGTCCATATACTACGGTGTTATTCACATCAACTAATGAGATTCTCACCCCATCATGCTTCTTAGGTATATGAAATCCCTTTCCTTGCATATGCGAGCTAATAATCTCCTTAGATACGGCGTCAGCAATATGTTGTAATTTATAATATTCATTACTTTGAAAAGAGTTTTTTTGAGCTGTGTAGTACCAAAAAGCACTTAAGAGTATGAAAAGTGACGATGAAAATGTGTACAAGGCAATGAACGAGTAAAAAGATTTTTTTTCTAAACTATTCAAATCGGTAACCTGATCCTCTTATGTTTATAATATGTTCTTTTCCAATGAAACTTCTGAGACCTTTAATATAGGTGCGTATGGTATCTTGACCTGGCATCTCATCAAAAGACCAAAGGTTTTGCAAAAGCTCATCACTAGAAACAACGCGATTTTTATTTTTTATAAGGTAGGCTAGAACAGCGCTTTCTTTAGCGCTAATAGACATACTTTCACCCTCTTTTATAAGCTCATGTGTTTCTTCATTAAACAAACAGTTTTCATCTATTACAATGGATTCATCGATATTATATTGTCGTTTGATATTTTCTACTCGTGCTTGAAGTTCTTCAAGTTCAAAAGGCTTTCTGATAAAATCATTTGCCCCTACCTTAAATCCTTCACTTAGATATTTTAGTTCTTGATATGCAGTAATAAAAATTGCAGGAGTCGTGTCATTAAATTCTCTAAGACTTTGAAGAAGCTCTAAACCTGTTTGACCAGGTACATTAATATCAAAGATATATAAGTCAAAGCTCATGCTTTCTGCTGCAGCTAAGGCATCTTCAGAATTAAAGCAGTGCTGTACTGTATAAAATTCAGACAAAAAATCTAAAACTATATTTCCTATAACGGGATCATCTTCTAAGAATAAAATTTTCATGTCTTAATTATAGTCAAATATAGTGAAGTCTGTGTGAACTTTTAATGTTGGTGGGTGTGCCCATTGCCTAATAGTTCTTCTTCTGCATGAATTTTTTTATTTAATTTACGGGATTGTTTTAGGTAAGTCATCGCGTCAATGTCTTTATTTTTATACGAAGTATTTAATGCCATTAAGTTTTGAATATCATTATCTAGTTGTGCTTTTTCAACTTTTTTTGGTTGATTACAGCCTGTTAATATAAATGTCATAGCTAAAATTATAAGTAATGTTTTTAACATAGGTCTTCCTTTTGTAAATCACAATCGTAATTATACAGAAGAAAGCTTAATGTAATGATAATAAATATCATTACTAGATATAATCAAGTTACATCTTTTTTCTTCGAAGCTGATTTACATCGAACCGCCACATTTTCCTGCGCCACATTTCATGGCAGGTTCTTCTTTTTTAGGTTTTTTCTCTTGCATGCTAGAACCACATTTGCCAGCGCCACACTTCATAGCCTCTTCTTTTTCCGGCTTAGTTTCTTTCATAGAATCACCGCACTTACCTGTTCCGCACTTCATGGTAGGTTCTTTAGCTCGGTCTTTCTCATTTCCACATTTTCCTACACCACATTTCATGGTAAGCTTCTTGCCATCTGGTTCTCTTACGCAATTATAAGCGCCCTTAGTTGTTGTAGCCCCAACAACACAATCTTTTCTAGGGTCATTTTCTCTCATCTGGCCTAAGATATTTTTTTTCTTTTTAGCAAGAGCGGAATTCCCATCAAACATATTGGCTCCACACTTACCTGCTCCACATTTCATACCAGGCGCTGAAGATTCTTCTTTTTTCTCACCACAACCTGAAGTTCCTAGAACAAGCAAGGTTAAGGCGGCTATTGTTGCTTTTTTTATCATTTATGCTTCCTTAAAATTATCAATTTTTCCTACTGCGCAAGAAACAAAGCTTTTTGCCTTGGTTGAAGCGGTTTGCATTAAACCTAATTCATCTGTACTTAGGGGGTACCCAAGACTTCTTAGTGCAAGGGTTAAAGCAGGCATCTTATCCTCATCTATTTCTAGCATTATTTCTCTTGGATGTGTTTCTAGGTTTACTTCTATTTCTCCAAATTCTTCTTTTAACTTACTTGTTAATGTTGAGGCACAACCTCCGCATTTTACATTTTCTACTTGTAATGTTGTCATTGTTTGTCCTTTGTTTGGCAACTGGGTGCTATGTTAAAGGGGATCACAGCATAAATTTTTCCCTTCAAGGGGAAAATTAAAGCAATGACCCCGTGACTAAATTTAGTAACTTATGTAGAGCTTTTAAGCACTCTCTTCTTCTTTTTTTTCTTTGCTTTGTGACAGTTCTCGTTTTGAATAAATCTCAAAAAGAATAGGGATGATTATTAGTGATAAAACTGCTGAGGATATTACTCCTCCTAGCATTGGTGCTGCAATACGTTGCATTACTTCTGAGCCGACTCCATGGGTGTACATAATTGGTGCTAGACCTGCTAAAATGGCAAAAACTGTCATTAATTTTGGTCTAACTCTTTGAACCGCGCCCTCATAAATAGCGTCATTTAGATGTTCTTCATCAAAGTCATCTTGATACTTTTCTTTTGCCTCATCAATAGACTCTTGAAGGTACACTATCATAACAATAGCCGTTTCTGCCGCAACTCCAAGTAGGGCTAGAAACCCTACAATAACTGCGATACTCATAGCAAAATTAAGCATATCAATATAAATCAGTCCACCTAAAAGTGCGAAAGGAAGAGTAAAGAATACAATCAGGGTTGGACCCATTTGCTTTAATGCAAAATAGATTAAGACTAAAATACTTAAAAGTACCGCAGGAATAATCCATTTAATTTTTTCCATAGCCGAGGCTAAGTATTCAGACTGACCTGCCCATTCTATATAATATCCTGATTCAAAAGCAATCTCATCTATAAGCTTTTGAGCCCCTTCTTTGTACTCCGTTGCCGTCACCCCTTCATTTGGAGTAATATACACAAAAGTAACAGGTGCTGCCATCTCAGACTTAATCACCGAAGCACTTTGTCTATAGCTTACCGTAGCAAAGGTAGACAAAGGAACAAAACCTAACTTAGTTTTAATTTGTATGTCTTTGATACTTTCTAAAGATCGGCGTTCATGGTCGTCTAGTCTAAGAGTGATAGGATAACGCTCTAAGCCCTTATACATAGTAGAAACTTTCATCCCTCCAATAGCTAAAGAGGTGTACTCTAAGAGTGCATCTTTGGCTAAACCATAACGCTGTAATTTTTCTTCATCTATATCAATATCCACATAATAACCCGCACTTGCTTGATCAGCAAATACAGAAAGTGTATCTTTATAGGTACGAAGTTTTTCTTCGATAAGCTTTCCATATTTTTGAAGGCCATCAGGTGTTTGACCATAAAGCTTAATACCTAAAGGTGTTCTAATTCCTGAAAGTAACATATCTATACGTCCACGAATAGGATAGGTCCACGAATTAGTAAGTCCTGGCACTTGAAGAGCGTCTTCCATCTCTTCTCTAAGTTTAGAATACGTCATCCCTTCACGCCACTCACTCTCAGGCTTAAAGGTAATGATAGTTTCTAACATTCCAAGAGGCGCTGGATCCGTTGCTGTATTAGCCCGACCTGCCTTTCCAAATACAGTATCTACCTCAGGAAAAGATTTAATAATCTTATCTGTTTTTTGCGTTATTGCCTTCGCTTGATCAATAGAAATACCATAAGGTGTTACAGGCATATACATAAAGCTTTGCTCGTTTAACATAGGCATAAACTCCCACTTAAGTGAGTTAAATAAAGGAAACATATACGCTAGTGCCATAACGACCATAGCAATGACTATATATTTTATTTTTAAACCATACACAATGATAGGATGATACAACCAGATAAAAAATCTATTTAAAGGATTTCTATTTTCAGGTAAAATCTTTCCTTTTACAAAAAACACCATAAGTACAGGCACAAGGGTAATTGAAAGAATAGCACCCGCTCCCATAGCAAAAGTTTTAGTATAGGCCAAAGGCGTAAATAAAAGACCCTCTTGTCCAGAAAGAGCAAAAATCGGTAAAAATGACACCACTATAAGCGCTAGAGCAAAAAAGATAGGTCGTCCAACTAATTGAGAAGACTTTAAGATAACCTCTATACGTTCTTCATTCGTGGGAATTCTACCAATTTTTTTCTCATACTTATGCAAGGACTTATGGGCATTTTCTATCATGACAATACTCGCATCTACCATCGCACCAATAGCAATAGCAATACCCCCTAAAGACATAATGTTAGAGCCTATATTGAAAATATACATTAATAAGAATGTCACACCAACAGTTAAAGGAAGAACAATTAAAACAATTAAAGATGATCTGAAGTGCATTAAAAATAGACCAATAATAACTACAACAATCATAGACTCTTCAATCAATGTTCCTTTGAGATTATCCACCGCTTTTTCTATTAAAGAAGATCGGTCATACACTACAGTTACATCAACTCCATCTACCTTTAATTCACTCATCTTTTTATCAATGCGCTTAATAGCCGTATACACATCTTCACCATAACGAAGAAGAACAATACCACCAACTACTTCACCATCTCCATTTAAATCCGCCACCCCGCGTCGAGCAGCAGGGGTAAGTTCAACCCTACCAATATCGCCTAAAGTAATCTGGATACCTGCTTTTTCCGTTACTACAAGACGTCTAATATCATCAAGGTCTTTAACATAACCCTTCGCTTGAACCATCCACTCAAAACCATTTTCTATAACAATACGACCACCCGTGTCATTATTGTTAGCCTTTAAAACCCTTGCAATATCTTTAATACTTAGGTCATAACGAATTAGATTATCGTTATTTATACTCACTTCATAAGTTGGAATAAAACCTCCAATAGAAGCAACTTCAGAAACCCCATCCACACCCATGAGTGCATATTTATAATAATAATCTTGTAAGGTTCTAAGCTCTGCTAAATTCTTAGTCTTAGACGATAAAGCATACTCATAGGCCCAACCTACACCCGATGCATCAGGCCCAAGAGAAACTTCCATTGTAGCTGGTAGTTGAGACTGTATAGAGGACAACTGCTCCAAAACGCGGCTTCTCGCCCAATAAAGGTCCGTGCCTTCTTTAAAGATGATATAAATCAAACCATTTTCATAGGTAGAATATCCACGAACCGTATCAATATTAGCAATTGCTAAAAATTGCGCTACTAAAGGATAAGTACCTTGATCTTCAATGATCTCAGGAGATTGTCCTGCCCAATTAATCTCAATAATCGCCTGAGGAGGAGAAAGGTCAGGAAGGGCATCAAGCGGTGTATTTTTCATAGAATAATACGCACCCATTGTTAAGAATACAGTCATCATCAGTATTAAAAATTTATTTTTGATACTAAATGCTATTAATTTTTCAATCATTAATTTTTCCTTGCTTCGTTGCTGGGTATTATATTTAAGGGAGACACAGCTTTACTTTCTAACGTCCCTTGTATCCTAATACAAACCATTGATTTGCGCATCCGAATCCATCATAAACAAGGCATTATTAACAACCTCATCACCCACTTCTAGTCCACCTAAAATAGCGTAAGTATCCGCATCTAATATCTTAACACTTACTTCTAAAGGCTCATATTCACCTTCAAACTCACCAACCATAAAGACATAATGTTTTCCATCTTTACGAATAACAGCGGTAGTGGGTAAGACAATTTGTTTAGATTCATCTTTTAAAGAAATAACATTGGCATACATACCAGGAAAAAGATTATGATCTTTATTGTCAACTCTAAGTCTTAAAGTTAGCGTAGCAACCTTCGGATTTAATTCAGGATACAACAAGACATTAGTCGTCATATAAGTTTCTTCTAGACCCTTAAAGTGTAGTTCATATTTAGACGTCATTGAGAGTCTCCCTCGTTCTTCTTCAAAAAGTTTTGCTTCAACCCAAACCTCATCAAGATTTACAATTTTAAAAAGACGTTGACCCGCCTTAAATGCAGCACCTTTATCAATACCCTTGATAAATACATATCCATCAACAGGTGAATAAATAGTAGTATGAGCAGAAGCTTTTTTATTTTTGATTAATCTTTCAATCTCTTTATTGCTTATGCCTAAAAGTTCTAACTTTAACTTTGCACTTTCTAACATTCCAGAATTAGGTCTTTTCTTAGTATATTTGTAGGTATTTAAATACTCTTCTTTCGCCTTAAAAACTTCAGGAGAATACACCGTAACTAAGGCTTCACCTTTTTTTACTTTTTTATATATTTTATCCGCATTTAATATCTCTACATATCCTGAGAAACGAGGAGAAATATCATACATTCGGGCTTGATCCATAGTGACATAACCATAATTTTTAACGCGCTCACTGCGTATCTCTTTTTTAACCTTAACCGTTTGTACTGAAAAAAGCTGTTCTACTGTAGCTTCTTTTGCAAACAAGGCTAAAGGTAATGTTAATAATATAATTTTTGTTAAGGTATGCATTATTCTGTTTCTCCTGATAAGGCTTCAATTTTTGCCATTGAACGGTTGTATATAGCAACCGCTGCTATGCTTTTTTGCTCAAGCTTTAGCTTTTGCACTAGGATATCTATATACTTAAAAAGATCTCCACCTGTTGATATAGACGAAGACGTTAGTTCAAACATGTGCTCAACCTGAGGCAAGGCATCATCTTGAACAATATGATAAATTTTAAAGGCGGACTTCATCTGAGCATACGCCGTCCTAAAATCTGAATGAATGGCTATTTTTGTATCTTCTTTTAAACTTATAGCGGAAAGAGTTAATGCTTTCGCTTCTTCTTCTTTATAATCTTCTGTTCCATATATAGGAAGACTCATTCCTATACCAAAGGTAAAGAAGTTATCAAATTTTTCTCTATAGGCATACGAGGCTAAGACATTAACATCTGGATAATTGTTTAAATCCGCTGTCTCTGTCATAGCCTGATTTTTGCTAATTTCTTTGTTTCTTAAAGAAAGGTCTTTATTATTCAATAAGCCCTCTTCATACGTACTCATAAGAGGAAGATCCCAAACTACTAGGCTTAACTCTATATCATTAATCTCAAAAGCAGCCAAATACGATAACTTAGCGTAAGCCACTTCTATTTGAGCTTCTAAGGTTGCGCCTTGAATTTTAAGATCAGAAAGTGTTAATTCAGCGGACATAATTCCCATATGCTGGTTATCATACGTCGCAGTATACGATTCGAAAAGTCCGATATTTTGTCGTGTAACATGTTCATACTCTTCAATAATCTTATATAACTCTTCAAGCTCCCATATACCATAAGCTTGATTCTTAATTTCATTAACTAAGGCAACCTTAGCCTGTTCTAAATTAATGCCTATCACACCTTCTTGTGCCAAAGCTATCTTTTCTAAGCTGTCTCGCTTACCAAAATACGGAAGCTTTTGTGCAAGAGAAAGGGTAGACCGACTCATAGCCTGATTGCTAGGTAAGGTATTGTCTGCCAAAGATATCACTGGATTTGAAAACTGATTTGAAGAATCTACCGTGGAATGACTTGCTGTCATACGGTAGGTAATAGCTTCTAAACTTGGGCTTTTTTCTAAGGCCCTAGTTATAACCTCTTCAAGCCCAAGTGAAAACAAGCTTGGAGATAGAAGCAGCAGTAGTAAAAAATATTTATTCATAGATTTTCCTTGTGGTTTGTTAACTTAAAAATTAATAGAGGTCTTAACACGAGATCTTTTACCTTGCGTAGGTGTAATAAAAATATGAACCTGCCATGTTCCACCCATTGCAATGTTTAGCTTTATCTCATACTTTCCATTGCCTAAATCTTTAGCATCTGTCTTAGACTCCATCGCGGGCATACCTGGCATTGCTGGCATAAAAGCCTTAACGTTTACCTTTGCCCCTATAGGAGCCTTCCCATCTTTTTTAATATCTAAAACAAAGATGTTAGAACCTGTACCAACAGGTTTGTCTGAACTTATATGAATCTTAGTCGTTCGAAACTTCGCATCTTTTTCAAACGCAGCGGCTTGTAATAAAGAAGCACCTAGGGCCAAACTTAATAACACAGTTAATAATGTTTTCATCTTGTATCCTTTTATTTTTTAATCTGTTGTATTGTAGCTTAGTTTTTGTGAGGTATATGTGAATAATATTGATTACGTCAAGGGATTGTGACATAATCCTAAATATAAATTTCTGAACTATTAGTTTTACTGCACAGACTCAAATAAATTTAAGTAAGTGGAGACTTGGCATTAGGAGGTTCGAGAAGAAGCATCTATTACAGATGAATAAATTGATCCTTGTTTTTTCATTGCAGAAATTAAAGCTTGGAACATCATAGTATTTTTTGTAAGCTCTGTGGTTTCAACATCAAGGTCAACCGTATTTCCATCATTTCTTTGTAAATGACTACCTCTATAGTATAGTTCAACCTGAGTCGATAGGCTTTGTGTATTTCCTTTAAGGTGACTTGTATTGGTTTGAGCAAGTTCAAGTTTTGGTATCTCGTTTTTTGAAAACAGCTTTTTAGCTTCAGATTGAAGTGCTTTTTCAAAACTTATATCTCTTGCCTTATAAAAAGGAGTGTCTTCATTAGCAATATTTCCCGCAATTAACTTTTGACGAGCAGAACGGTAGTCTAAGGCTTTTTCAACAATCGTATCTGTTTTACTACTTAAGAGTTGAGAAAGTATACTCATGACCGGTCCTTTAATAAAAGAAGATTTAGTATAAGTATAGCGGAAGTACATGAAGTCTTAATAAAAACGAAATTTTCTCTCACAAAGGCTTCATGTACTTCCGCTACACTGATAAAATAAGAAAGAACACTAAGGAGGATATTATGAACACCCATCCTATCGAAGTTATGTTTTCAGCTGAGTTTGAAAAAACAGCAAGCTTGTGTGGTGATTTTTTTTACCGATATCAAAGATATGAAGCGAATTTCAGTATGGCTTTATTTTATTCTTGCGATCCTATAGACAAAAGTGTATTCGATAATATTTTAAGACAGAGCGATAAGTGTTTAAAACTATTAGATAATTTATATGCTATTGTTTTTGATATGACCTCTCAAGGGAGTGGTATGAAGGCGGTAGAAAATATTTTAGCTCAGTATGAGGCTCAACACTTTTCACAAAAGCTTTATATATCTTTTGTGAGTGCTGAAGACTTTAATACCAAAGAAGCCATGAAGTCTAATTTGTTTTCCTTACTTAATTACGCCATTAAAGAAGCTAAGTCTAATCAAGTTGTAGATGGTTTTTATGAGTTAGAACATATCTAACTCACACCTCTTTATTGAGAGTCTTGCGTTGTTTTAGAATCTAAAATAAAAGCCAAGATATCTCTTGTTTCCTTGCCCGTTAAACCTGCACGAACTCTCATATGATTCATAGAATACTTCCATCCTCGTTTACTTAAATCTTCAGGAGGTCTTATATTATGACATCGTGCACATACATCTGCCCACACTTGAGCACCATTGATACCGTCCGCTTTTTCGTGCTCAGTTCCAAACACATCCGCGTTTAACCCTGAGGACAAAAGTACCGCTAAGGCTGTTAATTTTAATATATTTTTCATTATCTTTTCTCCTAAAAACCAAAGGCTAACTGTGCACTTACACGGTTGTTATTGATGCTAGCATCACCAAGATCATCTTCGTTTGTATTATATTCATAGGCAACTTTTGCTATGACATTGTTTGAAAAAAGATAATTTACACCTAGAGCCCATTGATTTTTGTTTGTTTCTGGATTATGGTAATCACTATAACGAAGAACAGGTTCAAATCTGAGCCAATTCATTTGATAAGAAGCTTGGGCGTACCATGCTCTCCATAAGCCACCTTCTAGAGTACTTGATTCATTTTCACCAATCTTTTGTTGAATATATTCTGCCTTTAGATCAACACCTTCTAAATTGTACATCAAGTCCGCTCCAAAAACATTATAATCTCTAGAAATTTTATCACCTTCAGTACCATTAACAACTGTTAATAACGTTAATTCTTCAGAAACCTTACCAATCGCTCCAGAGACACCTATTTCCATATTTCCAACTGGGTTTATAGCAAATCTCCCACCCCATGTTTTAGAAGCATTCCCTGAACTTGTTTTGCCATTTGCATCAATTACAACATCTCCATCCGCTGCTTCACCAAAAGTAGGTGCGTTAGATACAAAACTTACATAATTACTACGAATTGAACCCATCTTAGGCAAACCGCCACGAAGCGCAATACCTACATTTGATGTGGGCGCGGCACCATCATGTCCAAAACCTACAGGAGTATTTGGAAGTTTATTAATCCATGAAGGGTGTTGATTTTGTACAAACTGTCCAAGAGGTGACATAAACTTACCAATTTGTAGTCCCATATAATCGTTTAAAAAAAGTGTTCCTGCCGCATATTCATATCCATATCCTTACTTAGGACCTCTTTGGCAAGCTTTGGATTGCAAATCTCATAAATTTTACAGGCTTCACCTAATACAAGACCTTTTTTTGACATAGTTTCTTCTAGGTTGTGAATATGAAGTACTCCAAAACCATATTCTGCAATATTGCTTTCTAAGTCTTTGC
>NZ_JAEMVE010000038.1 GCF_029216045.1 Sulfurimonas sp. MAG313
GATTTAACATAGGAAGTGTAAAACCAGCAGTCTTACCTGTTCCTGTTTGCGCGCCTGCTAAAACATCTTTTCCTTCTAAAATAAGAGGGATTGCCTTTTCTTGTACGGGTGTTGGGGTGTCATAACCCTGATCTTTAATTGCACGTAAAATGTGCTCATTTAAGCCTAAGTCTGTAAATTTCAATATATTTTCTTTGGGTTCAAACCTTACTACGTTAATGTAGATCGGTCTAGTTTGAAGGGGATTTGTTTTTAGATTTCACTCAAGAAATCTGGATAAAAACGAAGTCAGTCATCGACCGAGGATGCTGATATTGATAGAATTATAGCATAAGTTTAATAAATACTTATTATAAAAATAAAATATTTATTCTATACAAATAAATAAGGTGTTATTTTGTTTAAAAATACTAAAATAATATTACAAATAATCAGGAGGCTTTTTTCATGAAATTTTTATTGATAATCGCTTTCATTACGATACAACTAAATGCACAAACCTTCAGTATTTCATTAGGAAAAAATAGCGTTGCCCACGAAATTTCTAAAAAAATTTTAATAAAGGCATATGCACGTATCGGCATACAGCCTAAATTTATTTCAACAGGTTTTTTAAAATCCTTAGAACTTGCAAATTCTGGGAAAACTGATGGAGATGTCTCTCGAGTCAAACAAGTTTCCAAAAAGTACCCAAACTTAATTGCGGTGCCGGTAGAAATAAATTTTATTGAAGCGGTTGCTTTTAGTAAAAAGCATACTATTAAAATAAACAATTGGAAAGATTTGGCCCCCTATAAAATTGTTATTGTTAAAGGTATCAAATTTATTGAATATAATACTGAAGGTTTTGACAGAGTTATCGTTGCAAACTATAAAGAAGCTTTTGATTTGTTACATAGTATGAAGGCAGATATAATTATTGTGCCTAAACTAGTAGGGATTTTAAATCAATTTAAAAACACTCAAGAACATATTAAAGCAATCAGTCCAAGTTTAAAAAAACTGAGTTTATATCATTTTGTACATAAGAAAAATGCTTACCTTATCCCTAAACTTGTTCCTGTTTTAAAAGCCATGCAAAAAAGTGGCGAGTTACAATATATACGTAGTGCATATTTAAGACAATTAACAAAGTAGTTTTTAAAACAACACCTAAATCCTAATTCTTTTGTATTTTATTTATTTAAATGTCATAAGGGCATAACCCTTATTTTGGTAGTGTATCGTATCTATAAAACTATTTTCTGATATCCTTATAAACGGCAATATATCGTCTTCATCAATAGTAGCAGCATTTAAAGACATCGCGCAAACTACAATTTCTACACCTTGTTTCTTTGAAAGTCGTGTGATACTTTCTTTGGCTCTTTGTATAGCTTGCATCTGAGCATCCTCTAATATTTCATTTAAATTTGCAGTTGTCATTTTTGTGCATCCCCCATGAATAGTGAGTGCAAATTTTACAGTGTCACCTCTTTTTTCTATCATCGTTATAGTGCGTTCAATAAGACTCATTCGACTTGCGATAAAGGCAGAGTCTTTCGAACTACAATCAAAAATAGCCTTATATTCATCTGCCCCAAGAATTCCTAATAATATAACGAGCATTATAATTATTTTCATTATTTTCCTTTTACTACATTTTAATAAGACTTAGATAAAAAACAGTTGAGCTTTATAAAAATACGTTCAACCCTTCAGTTGCATTTCATAGTTTTTGGTCATACTTAGAAAATATAATCCAAAAAGGAAAATTATGAAAATTATGAAAATTATTCTACTGAGTTTATTAATGCCTTTTAGTATTTTAGCTCAAAACATAACACTTAAAGAGGGTTTTGTAGCCGCTCATACTGAAATGTTAATGGACAGCACTATAGACCCTTTAAACACATTGTTAAATGCTAATGTAAGCATGAATAAAAATGATATATTAAGTCTAAAAGGTAAGTTTTGGATACAAATGAATCAGTTCTCTAGTGACAATAAAGATAGAGATACACAAATGCATAAGGCCAATAAGGTCAAGGAATTCCCTTTAGCTAGTTTTACACTTATGGATGTCACTAAAAATAAAGATAGTACATACACCTTAAAAGGAAAGCTAACATTTCTAGATCATACAAGACCCTTTCAAGCCAAGGCAGAAATTACAGATAAAGATGGTCTTGTCAGTATCAGTGCCTCTAGTCAAATCTTTGCGAAAGACTTTGGCTTAGAAATGCCTTGCCTTTTATTTATCTGTGTAAATGAAAAGATAGACCTTTATGTGAAGGCTGTTTTTACAACTGAACTGACGTATTAAAACAAATTTACAATTACGGGAATTAGAGTTCTTTGCTAATTTCAATATAAAAGCAAGCTCCTTCATCTTCATTGTTTACGAAAAATTTTCCCTTATGATGTTCCTCAATAATTTGTTTAGACATATATAAGCCTAACCCTGTTCCATTTTTTTCACTTTTTGTAGAAAAATATGGATCAAAAATATGATTGATAATTTCTGAAGGTATCCCTCCCCCATTATCACTAACACGTATGCAGTTTTTGTGTATGTTAACCTTTATTTTTGGGCTTAAGATATTTTTATCTTTAAAGTTATCTTCCGAATTTTTAAAAATACTTAATAATACTTGCATCATTTCACTGTCAAACATGTTAAAAGTATTTTGAGAACTGATTTCATAGCTGACTTCAATATTGTTACTAATCAATGAAGCGTGAATGATATTCAATACTTTTTTTAAAACTTCGTCAAAGCTTGTATTTACAATAAGCTTATTTGGTTTATAAAAATTTCTAAAATCATCAATTGTTGTTGATAACACATTTACAAAGGTATCTATCTTAGAAAAATTCTTGAAAAGGTAGGAAATACATTCATCCCTCTCTCTCTTATTATCCAAATCAAAGCTATCTAACTCAAATTTAATTTTTAAAGATGCTGTTGTTGCTGAAATAGCACTAAGAGGCTGTCTCCATTGGTGAGCAATCATTGAAATCATTGCTCCCATCTGTGCTAAACGAGACTGCTCTAATAGCTTTTTATCTTTTTCTCTACCTCTTAACATTTCTTCATGCAAATCAATTTTATCCGTAATATCATGTTTAATGGCTACATACGATACAATTTTTCCGCTTGAGTCAAACAAGGGTTCTACATTTACGTCTAACCAATAATTTGATTTATCTTTATGAAGATTTTGAATTCTACCATTCCATGGATTTCCATCTTTTATTGTTAACCATAAATCTCTAAAAGTATCTTTTGACGTATCAGGATGTCTGACAATATTATGGCTTTGTCCTATGAGTTCGTCTTTTGAAAATCCTGATATAGCACAATACGCTTCATTAACATCCGTAATAACCCCATTAATATCAGTTGTTGAAATAATAATATGCTTATTTATTAAAGCTTTTTGTTTTTCTTCATTTTCAATAAGTTTTATAACAAAGACTATGATTGAGAAATATATTATCAAACCTATAAAATTATAAATTATAAACCAAATCAATGAAGTTTCATTTTTTAAGAGTTCTTTTTTAATGAGTAAAATAATATTATCTGTAAAAATATTATCAATTTTTTTTAGAAGCTCTATATTTTCTGTGATGTTAGCAAACCATACATTGGCATCAATAACATTTTTTTCGTTCAACTTAGTCTTGAAAACAACTTCTCTCATAAGATTAACGGAGCGGATAAAGTCGCCTTTATAATGTTCTGTATAATAAGATTTGAAATTAGTAGAGGCATATTGAAAAAATTCATCTTTATACACATTTTGCTTTACAATTAAAGCTTTAAATTCAAGTATATCTTGAGTACTTAATGTTGTACCAGAAAACATTTCTGTTCCAACCGCCCTTTCTTGTCCCATATTTTCTTTAAAGTGTAAAAATGCATTATAGGCAATAAGATTTTGGGTAATGGAAGAAACATTTGACCTTTTTGTTATTGCAGTAATTAAGCTTAATGTATTTATATGCATATGTGTGTAATAAAACCTTGTTTCCTTACTAGATAAGGTTAAAGCGTCTATTTTATTTCTCACTATTTTAAGATTTTTTATATCATTTAGTGTTATATTTAAAGACTTTTTTATATCATTTATATTTGTATCTAGTTTATGCACGTGCTTAAGAAACTTTTTTATCTTGATATCTGTAATGTGTCTTTGAATAGATAATTGTTTGCCAAATTTTTGACCTTGACTTTTTACAAAGCCTGCAGATAGTCCTCTCTCTCTTTGTGTCGCGTGCAATAGTTTTGAAATTTTTGTAATTAATACAACTTTTGTTTCTAAAGCAACAAGTTCCTTTCTTGCGTCAAACTCATTTTTTGCTATAACAAATATTAGTATTGAAAAAACAACACTTAAAAGTAGCATCGAAAAGATTAGTTTTAAATTTTTTCTTATCATCTTTATTTTCATCTAAGTCCTTCGCATAACACATACTCTATAAGTTTATCTTATTTTTAGGTTTTATACAAAGAATGATTACCCAAAGCATATAGTTTTAATTATTTTATCTGTGTTTGTGAAGTGTTTATAAAATTCCTAAGAACACGGTTTATACATAGGCAACTTTTCATTTACAGAATTTGCATAAGAAACTATTAAGTTGATTGGCAAACTCATGAGCATCTTTTTGACTAAATGCCTTAGGTCCACCCGTCATCTCTCCACTTTCTCTAATGCTTTCCATCAGGTTTCGCATGGCTAGATACTGTTTGATATTGTCAACTGAATAAAGTTCACCTCTGTGGTCGATAGCGTGAGCTTTTTTTGAGATGATTCTATCGGCTAAGGGAATATCTGCTGTTATTACCAAGTCACCTTCTTGTGCCATCTCTACAATTTTATGGTCGGCTTCATCTGCACCTTGGTCTACAATTATATATTCTATGAGTTTAGACTTAGAACCTAGATTAATCTTTTTATTGGCTATGACATAAGTTTTTAAAGAAAGTCTTTCTATAGAGCGAACTAAGATAGGTTTTAAAAGATTAGGAAAGGCGTCTCCATCAACAAATATGAGCATTAATCAAGAATCCATACATCAAACTTACGACCCTTAAGGTTCCCTTTAGTAAGGCATTGGTGGGCTTGTTTTATCATAGTTCGCTCAATGGCTACATAAGCCTGTCTATCATAAATATCAATTTTTCCTACATACTTGCCGGCGATACCAGTGTCCCCTGTGAGTGCCCCTAAAATATCACCAGGCCGTACCTTATCTTTTTTTCCACCTTCAATTACTAGGGTAACATTCTTTGGTGTTAGGCTAAACTTATGCGCTAGTGCAAGATCATTTTCATCTTTAAATAGTCTTGTCTCATTTTTATAAAAGTCCGCGTCTCTTGCCTCATCAGCTGAATATATAGTAAAGGCAAGTCCTGAAGCTCCAGCTCTACCTGTTCTCCCAATTCGGTGGGTATAAGTTGATTCGTCTTTAGCTAGGTCAATATTTACTACCATGTCTAATTCTTTAATGTCAATACCTCTTGCCGCCACATCAGTTGCAACTAAAACCGAACAAGAACGATTTGAAAACTGCACTAAAACATCATTTCTTTGATATTGTTCTAGATCACCATGAATGGCAAGAGCGTCTATTCCCATCTTTCTTAAGTCTTTAGCCATATCTTGGGTTTGTATCTTCATATTACAAAAGACTATGGCCGTTTCTGGCTTGACCTTAGCTAGAATTTTTACTAAAGTAGCCGCTTTGTCTTCGCTTTCGTAAAAAATTTCTTCTATATTATTGGCACTTTCTTGTGACTCAGCCTCAACTTGAACGGCATCATTTTGGATAGAACTACTTAGTTCTTCAATGCTATCTGGATAGGTTGCTGAAAAAAGAAGGGTTTGTCTGCTTGAAGGCGCATGAGCAATTAGGTTTTGAATCTCTTCTATAAAACCCATATCTAACATTCTATCTGCTTCATCAAGAACCAAGACCTCAAGATCAGTAAGACTTAGTGAGCCCTTAGTTAAGTGTGCTAAGACCCTACCTGGTGTTCCTACAATGATATGAGCTCCATGTCTAAGCGAGCCAAGTTGAGGACCAAAGGCATTACCTCCACAAAGACTTAGGATTTTAATATTATGTGTGGCCCTTGCAAGACGCCGTAGCTCTTTAGCAACTTGGTCCGCTAATTCTCTTGTAGGACAAAGAACTAACGATTGGATCTTAAATTTTTTTACATCTAACCTTGCTAAAAGACCTAAACCAAAGGCCGCTGTCTTTCCTGAACCCGTTTTTGCCTTGGCAATAATATCTTTTTTTTCAAGAATAACAGGTAGGCTCAGAGCTTGAATAGGGGTCATCTCTTTAAAGCCTAATTCTTCTAGGTTATGTAGCATTTCTTTAGGTAAGTTTAGGTCAGAGAAATTTCTTGATGTCATTGTGTGCTTCTTTCAAATATGTAACGAAAGTATAACGTACAATTACACTACAAAAGGGAAGGGAACAGTATATAAAAAACAAGTTACTTAGTAAAAGCAGAATTTTGTAAAAATGTAGGCTTATTTAATGTAATAAAACATACTTAGTTTAAAACCATTTGTAATTATAAACTTCCTCTAGCCTTTATGCTTTAAGATAGACGTTTGTATAACTTTAACTCCTAAATATGGTAATTATTGATTTTATTATGTTAGTATTACCCTATCAACATCAAGGATATACCTTTGACATTCAATCAAATAAAGATGGCCTTATATGCAACTTTTTTAACAAATATTTATGGTTATAAATTAAAAAAAAGCACTTCTGCTCTTCATAAAAAAAAGCAGAGAATTCTTTATGCGACAACCCTTCTAAAAAAACTCAATATTAAAATAAATCTTATTAACCCTCAAAAGCTTCCTCAAACAGGAAAATACCTCTTGGTCTCTAATCATAGAAGTATTATAGACCCTACTATCATTGAAATGGCACTCAAGGATACAGATATATTTGGACATTGGGTCTCAAAAAAAGAACTTTATAATTCTTTTTTCTTTGGACTTTTTGTGCGTAATGGGGGGAGTATATTGTTAGATAGAGACAGCTCAAATATGAATATGTTTTTTTCAGATATCAAGAACTGCGTTAAAGAGGGGAACTCGATTTTTATCTTCCCTGAGGGAACACGTAACACTTCAGATAAAAAACTTTCAGAATTTAAAGAAGGTTCACGTATTATTGCTCTAAAAAACCGTCTGCCTATCTTACCCATTTACATACGTACCAATGCTAGTCATGTCTTAAACCAAGCTATACAGTCTAATAAACTAGAACAAAACATAGAAGTTGAAGTAGGCGAAATTATTGAGTATAAAGACAGATCAATGAGCTTAGGTGAGGCTTATAAAAAACAGTTTAACATCTAGTCCCCCTAATCATGTCCCTTTTGTACAGTTGGTGGCGCAATAAGTCCTTTATATATTAAAAAATTTAAACTCCCTCTCTTTGTTTAATTAGAAGTAAAACTTATTATATAATTTACTTAAACTTATAATAAGTATATTTTACTACAATTTCATTAACTTAAAAACAGGGAAATAAAAATGAAAATTAAATTACTATCAACACTTTTAATAGTGACTATCTTAATACCAATGAATGCTAATGCACTCTTTTTAAAGACTATGGTTCAGGAAATGACCTCAGTTGCAAATAATGTTATAGACAGTAGTACGCAAGTCTCATCTGAGATGCTTCAACTCTTTGGCGCCTTAGCTGATGACATAGGTGAAATGGCAGATAGAATCTTAGTTATGGCTGACAAAATTGGGGAAATGGCAGATAGAATTGTTGAAACTGAAAAAATTATGGCGACTTTAGCAACAGATATAGCGACTATAAAAAGTAATCAGGGAGTGTCTGCAGTCATTTCTCCAAGCATATTTATTCAACAAGACACATTTCAAACAACACTTTATAATGGTGAAGTACCTCGTTTTACACTTAGCAATGCTTCAAATGAATATTTATTATATGTATCCTCTTCAGCGACGATGGACACCAATACTATAAGCATCTTAGTTAAGAGTTCATATGACTTAACTACACGTTGGAATAGCTTACAAAAGCTTGCAAGAAACTATAAAATTTATATAGCAGTTAAATCCATTAATGCAAATAATATTTCCTCACTTTCAAATGTCATTGAATACAGTACTACCTACTAAGTTATTTCTTAAAAAATCTAGTAGGCTCAAGATAGCCGGCAATATCTTCTTTAGTATAAATAATGAAGGTATACGCTTTTTTACCCTAAATACTTAATTTAATTATGTCTGACTACTTAAGGGTCTTTATACTTTAAAACTCAAAAATATCATCCATTGACAGTTCATCTACTTGAGGTGGATCAATCAACATTTGTATCATGTCAATATCTGCCTTTAAAGAACTGTCCATAAAATGAAAGTCAACACTTCCAGTGACAAAAAGCGCATTAGCCCAGCGGTCTATATTATTAATAAAACCTTCCACTAAGGCAAATTCGTCAGAAGGCATTTTTTTAAATTCAACCATATGAGTATTCATTAAAACAGAAAATTCAATCATTAAATTGGAAATATTGGAGAACTGAGAATAAGACATTAAACTTAAAGAAAACATACTTAACAACGAGCGCAATCGTATCAATACATCATCATGAAATCTTATGCCTTTAGCTCTATACATCATATCTGTCATATCATCGCATAAGCTTAAAATCTCAATTTTATCTCCTTCTTCTAATACATCACACACTTTAGGTATGACGCATACATCCTTTTGTACAGATTCTAAAAGAAGAGACACCCTCTCTTTTTCTACCTTATCATAAGTTCTTTCTTCTTCAACAGTACTATCTTTGGTAATCTTAATACTCAGACGTTTTGAGTCCATAAGGTATTCAAAATATCCATCTTGTTCTTCTAAAAGTGTGTCTAACTCAAGGCTTACTTTAGAGTTCCATATAGTAAGATAAAAGACATCTTCGTTTTGTTCAATAATAAGTTCAAAAAATAATGCCTTATTAAGTCTAAATAAATTTTCTGTAAATGCGTACATGAGACTAATAAAATGATTTAAATGCTTATGGTCAGTGGCCACCTCAACATTGAAGTAATGCCAAAAATGGTTAAGGTCTTCCTCATTTGCTATAGAGATAACATGTTTAACACTCGAAATTGAGTAGTCTTCATATACATTAATTATTTTTTGCTTTTGTCTCATTTTTAATCTACCTCAAACTTGTGATTTCATCTTCCACATTGGCTTCATACACACGAAGATACATGTTTAACACATCCTCAACATCAATACTTGGTCTTTGTACATAATATCCTTGAACTAAGTGACATCCTAATTCCTTACATACGAGCATCTCACTTTTTGTTTCAATACCTTCTGCTATAACACTAATACCAAGTTGCCTAGCCAACTGAACTATACTTTTGACTAAGATTCTTTTTTTCATGTCACTGCAAATAGAAGACACAAAAAACCTATCTATCTTAATAATATCGGGAGTTGAACGATATAACATTTGGTATCCAGAAACTCCAACTCCAAAGTCATCAATAGCAATATTGTAATCATCTTCTTTATAATGTTTAATAACCTCTTCAAAAAGCACAGGATTTGTAATTTCATGTCGCTCCGATATCTCAAAACAAATCATATCTTTTTGTATATTATATTTTTTCAGAAGTTTTTCTGTATTTCCTGATGCATAATTTGGCATGCTTAAAAGACGATTATCTAAGTTGATAAAAAGCTTTATATCCTGATGGTTTTTTATACTAATAAATTTTTTAAACACCTTTTCTCGTAAGGCAATATCAAGGGTATACAAAACATTATTGGTACAAGCCATATCAAAGAAATCAAATATTGATGTAAATCCGATTTCTTGAACCCCTCTTAACAAGGCTTCTACCCCATAAAGCTTTCCACTATAGATATCGACTATAGGCTGAAAGGCGATATCAAGTCTTTTTAAATATTCTATCCATGTGTTTTCTAATTCTTCCATGCACAAAGTGTAAAACATAATTATTTCAGTTTTATTACTAAACAAGGTATTAAATTACAATTTGGTTATATAAAGCTAGATGTAATTATGCTAGAACCCCTACACGTCGCAACTACATCAGATTTTATATGTTAAAATTTATGTAACATTTTAAAATAATATATTGTAATATTAAAACATATCCCAAGGAGAAGACCATGATAGCAAACGTTCACGACATAGATCTGAGCTAAAACGTTCACCATTTTTAGGGGGACTAAGAAAAGAAAATTCTTTTGCTTCTAATACAAACTTAAGTGCATAGGCATGCAAATACCCTCTATCTTCTTTCCTTGCGTCTTCAACTGCTGCGTAACGAGTATCCCCTGCAATGGGTGATCCTATAGATTTTAGGGCCACACGTATTTGATGAGTTTTTCCTGTGTGTGGTTTAATTAGAAAAAACCTTTCATGTACTCTTAAGGAGGTACTTATAAACTGAGTCACAGCAGGGTTGTCATTTGTTTTTAAAAATTTATAGGAGCCCCGTCTTGCTGAGCCCATATCTCCTTTAATCCAACCTTGTTTCTTTTTAGGTTTTCGTGTAGAAATTGCTAGATAAAATTTTTCTATTTCTCTTTTTTCGAAGAGCCTTGTAATCTTATGTGCCATTTCAGAGCTTTTTGCTAATAGTAAGAGACCTGATGTCATCTTATCAAGACGGTGAACACTATAAAGCTTTAAACCCGTTTGTTTTTCAGCCTTAACAACAAACCCTTCACCCTCTTCACTATGAAAACTTAAGCCAGGAGGTTTATTAAAGACTAAGAAGTCTTCGTTCTCAAATATTATTTCTAAAACCATGAGTCATCAAAACATTCATCTAAAGAGTCTTGGATAAAGACCTTATACTTTTCATCATTTGCTTTATCTATCTTCTTATAGTCTTCAAACTCATAGGCCTTATACATCATATTATCCATGCAAGCGCAATAGCTTTGATTATGTTCACTTAAACATGAGACTCGAAGTTCTTCTCTTTGGTCTTCATTCCAGTCATGATACTTAGTATAAAAAGGAGCTAAAACCCAAATGGCAAAACCAATGGCTAAGACAATATTTACTAAATACTCTTTTTTTCGTGTTACATAATACTTATATGCGTCATATCCAATAAAGGCCAAAAACACTATTTCTAAGCCTATAATAAACCAATCACTATCTAAAAAATCAAACATACCTTATCCTCTTATACGTATAAAAGCGAAATTATATCTGTTTACACTATAATTAGATAAAAAAATGGAGAAATTTTATGTCACCTCAATGGATAGTGATTGGTGTCCTTATTGCCTTAGTATATTTTATATTTATCAAAAAGAAACCCTTATCAAGTGAACGCAAAACTAAAAAAAATGACACCTTAAGTGGTGATGACATGGTTGAATGTAAAAAGTGTGGTACTTATATTACACTTGATGATGCCTTGCTCAAAGAAGGTCATTATTTTTGTTCAAACGAATGTTTAAAGGCTTAAGATGTTAATTTTTGGACATCCTCATATAGAAAATGAAAAACTTTATCATATAAACTCTATCCAAGCCATAGAACACACTCCTTCAAACTCGGTACTTTTATTTGACTTTGACGCTGAAGTATATGAGCTCATTGAATATGCAAAAGAAAATGCTTTAGAATTTGCACTTAATATTTCTTCTTTAAAAGACGCTATCTTAGGTGAAAACCTTGACGCAAAATATCTTCTTCTCTCACAAGAGCTAGCCTACCCTGTACAAAAAGCAGCCGATGCCTACCTTTTTGATGCAAAAATTTTAGTCCATGGTGAGAATGAAGATATTATTGAAGGCTTAGCGTCTAAGGGCATTGACGGCTTAATCTTTGCTCAAGCCATCATAAAAGTTTCTTAAGCACTATTTCTACACAATATTTTTTTATACTTCTTTTACAAGGAGTTCAAATGCAATTAACCATTTTTATTTTAATCTCTAGTCTTGGTCTATTTTTAAGCTTTATTTTCTTAACTTCTAAAAAAGACGAGGCCTAATCATGTTATAGTAAGAGTATGAAATACATTTTTTATAGTCTTATGATTCTATTAGTCTTAAGCGGCTGTTCTCGAAAACCTCACACCTATAATAAACCCTCAACTAATCATAAAAAAACTACACACACGTCGACTAAAAGAGTTTCTTCCCCAAAAAAGTCATCTCTGTTAAATCGTTTATATGCTCAACATAGAGCTTGGAAAGGAACTCCTTATAGATATGGAGGCTTGTCTAAAAATGGCGTAGATTGTTCTGGTTTTGTGTATCAAACCTATAAACAATTATTTAAAATCAAACTCCCACGTTCAACCAAAGATCAGGTTAGGCAGGGAAAACGCGTTTATGTGAGTCAACTTCGAGCAGGGGATTTAGTCTTTTTCAAAACAGGTAGAAATGTTCGTCATGTAGGGATTTATCTTGAAAAAGGAAAGTTCCTACATGCCTCATCAAGTAAGGGGGTCATGATTTCAACCCTACTCACCGGTTACTGGAAATCCAAATATTGGCAATCTAGGAGACTATTTTAAGTGCCCTTAAGTAAGCTTTTATCATCAAAACTATAAAGTATTAGCATTAAAGGGCTTTTATGCAAGATTACAATTCACTTAAACAAGATTATAAATTTTCTGATGAAGAGGCTGAACTCTTACACAATTTGCAAGAAAAAATGCAATCTATGGCCAATCAATTTGTTGATGAATTCTACGACCATATTTGGGGACTGGGAAAAACAGCTCAGTTTTTAAAAGACAAAGAAATAATTTCCAGACACAAAGAAAAAATAAGACTCTGGTATATTCATCTTTTTAATGGTACCTATGATCTTCAATACTTTAGGTATTTATATAAGATAGGTGAAACCCATGTGAAGATTGGTTTACCTACACATTATGTCAACTCGGCTTTTAACTTTGTTAGAACCTTCGCTCTGAGAAACTTAGAAGAGAATTTTGAAGATAAAGCTCAGCATATTAAAGAGATACTGGCTGTTGAAAAGATTATTGATATGAATCTTGACGTGTTAACAAGTTCGTACAGAGAAGAAGAACTCAGTAAATTTTTATCCCTCTCAAAAATTGAAAAGACAATATTATCGGGACTAAAAAAGTTTAATTCTTATGTTAATTTCTTTTTAGCAGGGGCCTTAGCTTTGGTTGCATTTTTTGCTATTGGTCTGTTTGGATACGACATATACCTTCTTTTCTTTTCAGATATTGGCATAGAAAAAGGAATTTTAACCGTACTAGGAAGTCTCCTCGTTTTATGGGCAGCTATAGAACTTATACATGAAGAGATTAACCATCTTCAAGGCAAGGGCTTTGCTATAGGAGCCTTTATTATGCTGGCTATGGCCGCACTCATACGGAAAATACTTATCTATTCTCTTTCTGCAGACAAAGCAGATGACCTTCTAATCATTGGCGCAGTCATTGTTGGCTTATCTATCTCGTATTGGCTAGTAGGTTCTAAAAAAGACCGCTCAAACTAAGCATAATACGGATTGTATATGTTTATTATAATATACTGTGAATACACATGTACAAGACCAGCCAAGTCTTGATGACATATCCAAGCACTTAGGTCTCAGTAAGGCACATTTTCAACGTCTCTTTTCTTCGTGGGCAGGAATTAGTCCTAAGCGTTATTTACAGATATTAAGTTTAGGACATGCTAAAACACTTTTAAAAGAGTCTAAGCCTCAATTAAACGTGTCACTAGATTTAGGACTTAGTAGTACATCTCGTTTATATGAGCATTTTATCCACCTTGAAGCCGTAACACCGGGTGAGTATAGTTCAAAAGGCTTAGGCTTAGATATTTGCTATGGCTTGGTTGATAGTCCTTTTGCACAAACTTTCAAGTTATTACGCCACTAACTAAACAGTCAAATAAAGAAAAGTGATTAGAGGTATGGATTTAGTGCATAAAGACTTGAAGGAGCTATGAATAGCTTCAAAAGTA
>NZ_JAEMVE010000039.1 GCF_029216045.1 Sulfurimonas sp. MAG313
ATATCTTTGTAGCGACGGCAAAAAAGCTTGTTTTTGGTGAAGTAAACATTGACATGATCGCAGGGCCTTCTGAGATAGGTGTACTTGCAGATGAGACAGCCAATCCTAATCACTTGGCTATTGATCTTTTATCCCAAGCAGAACATGATGAGAGACGATGGATAGGCAGCTTTGCCACCAGGAATATAAAGGCCTGCCTTATCAACTGCTGTTACCTTTTGTCCTAAAATTGTTCCATTTTCTTCTGTATCAAACCACGACTTTGGAAGTTGTTTTTCATGATATTTTTTAATACGGTCATACGCTAAGTGAAGTGCAGCTTTTAACTTTTCATCTAAGACATCATAGGCTGTCTTCATATCATCTGTATTTATTTTCAAATCTTCATCTGACGAAGGAGTCCAGTTATCAAACTTAGCGATATGACGTTTTAAGGCCGTGTTTTTTTCAGTTTTAATTTCTGAGATAATACTATTAACGATGGTGGAAACATGTTCCATATCCATTTTTCCGCGTCCAAGTAGTTTTGTGAATTCTGAGCTAAAGTTTGCGTCTGATGTACAAAGAGTATTCATAATCTTTTATCCTATGTAAATAATTATTGAAATTATAGCAAAATAAAGAGTGCACAAGAGGGATTTATCTTGTGAAAATAAATGAAAGTAAAGCGACCTTGTTTATTTGTCTTATTTACAAAAAGATATTACTGTTAAGTTTTCTTATTACTTGGACTTTTTAGAGCTACGTTGTTTACCCAAGTTATTGACACTTAAGTATCAATTGCTGAGGCCTTCGCTGGTACGCGAGCGCACATCAGCTTCGGTTCCGTACTTTTCCCTCAGTTATTGACACTTCAGTATCAATTGCTGAGGCCTTCGCTGGTACGCGAGCGCACATCAGCTTCGGTTCCGACCCTAGAAACGAGAAGCAGTTCTCGTTTCTTTAACGGGTCTCACCAACCAATTCCAACATAAACTACATATCTTCGGTCTACTAATTGTCCTGATTCTGGCCCGATTTCTTCTGCGTAAGTTGCAGCAGAAAGTTTAACTATAGTGGCTTGCAGGTCAAAACCAAGTGTATATTCACTTTGATACATCCCTGCATTTATGGTTGCCATAAACCACGAGTTCTCAAAAACACCAGCACTCACACCTAAACGCAAACGTTTCATAAAATCGGATTCTGAAAAGTCTTGATAGGTAACATTCGTAACCACTCCACCAACTTGAGTAAAATCATAAAAACGTGTTTCATTAGCATTTAAAAGATCTACATAATCCATAGCAAAGGTAAAATGTTCAAAGAAAGGAAGTTCAGGAGAGATAGACGCTCCGATATTTACCGTCATTGGCTGTCTTCCATACGCACTATCCATTTTTAAGTCGCCAATATTTAGCACACTCAGACCTAAGGCCAGATGCCAATAATTTTCAGGAAATAGTTTATAGTTCATCCCTAAGTCAACTCCTAATCCAGAAGACTTTTTTTCATATTTATCTTGTAAGTACGTACCTAAATCATCTTGATTATTAATGATTTCTGTAATTCCGATTCCTCCTTCATAAGACACCTGAGAAATATATTTTGCACTTACACCAACGTCTAAGGTACCAGGACCAAGATCTTCAAAACTCGTTGCAAGTCCTACAATTAGTCCTCCATACCCACGTGAACGTGTTTCTAAAAGATCATTTGCTCCACCATTACCATGAGGAATTAAGTTCACATCACCTGCCGCTAACACACCAACGCTCCAAGCAAAAGTATCCATATTCATAGAAACGGATGAATAGTTGCTTGTAAATGCACTAAAATTTTCACCTGAATACTCTTTTAAAACATCTGATATTTCTTGTTCATCATTAGCATCATTTAAGTCTGTTGAGAAACCTCCAAAATTGTCACTAGCTTGAGCGCTAAGGCCAAAAAGCTCCACAACAAGACCATCATCTTTTGCAATATCACGTAATCCAGCAGGATTATAAAATACGGCTGTTGGTAAACCACCAACTGCTACACTAGCACCCCCCATTCCCATAATTCTTGCATCTTTATACAAATAAGCATGTTCAGAAAACCCTGCCATTAACATAGAAGCCCCACATAACGAAAGTAAAATAACTTTTTTCATTCTATATCCCTTTTTTATAAACTATTTAAATAATTTTGAACTTCATCTATAGAAAGTTGTCCATCGGCATTTCCAAAGTTATCTATCTCAGATTTATAGTTAAGCACTTCTTGTTGAAGAGCTAAGTCGCCAGATAAAGCACTTGCAATGGCATCAATTCCTGAGTTTAAGGTCTCAACCAAAAGCGTTGCAACTTCTTCATCGTTTTTTAAAGGGTCTTTATTTAAAGGACAGGCTAATAAAGGAAAGTTCCATATCAAGGATTGGTTCGCAAAGCTGTTATCACAATAGCCATCCGTAATAATCGTTGTACCAAAACTTACGCCCAGAGGTGTGGCTAACCTATGATAAATTTTTCCGTTTATAATAATTTCAAGATCACGAAAATTTCGAGTGGAGTTATCTGAATAAATAAAACTCACATTAGAGCCAGAAACCGTTCCTTCGCTACATTGTTGACCGGTATTAGCAAATTCCAAGGCGCATACTGAAGCCGTCATATCTTGCTTAACCTCATTTTGAGCGACTGGATTGCTATCATCAAATAAAGCAGAAATATCACCATCTATTAAATAATTTACGGTTGTAGTTCCACGTAAAATTTCTACTAGACCAATAAATAAACAAATATCTTGACTCGAAGTAGAAAGATTTGGACTAGAACAGGTTTGTTCTCCTAAAAATTTGCTATACGCATTCGACGCATTATCTAAACTTTCAAGGGCAGTTGATGTTTGTTTTTGGCTCACTCCATCTATAAAGGCAGAAAAAGACGAATTGGCACTGTTATTAGCACCACCAATTAAGGTTAAAATTTCTGACATACTTAAGCCTGATTCCCCCATATAAGCAGCACCAAGGTCTATCAACCATTCATTTGAATTATACGCACTAAAGCATGCACTATTTGGTTGATTCAATTCAGCGATAACAGCTTTAAAATCACCAGAATCTAGATTATTTTGCACCTCAAAACGACAACTAGCGGCCGAGTCACCTGTATCCCCACAGCCACTAAGCATAAACATAGTTGCTACAAGTGTTACATACAATAATGATTTCATACCGTCTCCTTCTCTTTGAATATGATAAATTATAACTAAATATTATTCTTATTTGCTTAACAGGAATTTAGTGTCCTTAAGTAGAAAACGATTTTAAGATTATCCCTTCAGACAACATTTGCAACAAGGTTTAACACAATATGGTTATAATAAATTTTTAAAGAATAAGGATATACCCTAGATGCCAAAAATATTTATCTGTCTTTTATTTTCATGTACATTGTTTGCTTCTGAAATATCGGTTCAAGTATTAGGCTCAGGAGGACCAGAGGGTGGAGAAAGGGCTTCTTCTTCGTATCTCATCAAAAAAGATGGTAAGGCCATTGCTCTAATTGACTTTGGTGGAGGAGCCTTTTTACGTTTTAATCAAGCTAAGGCAAAAATTGAAGACTTACAAATTCTGATGTTTACACACTTACATATAGACCATGTTGTAGAACTACCCGCTTTAATAAAAGCAGGATATTTTTCTCCTAGAGGATGTATGCTCAAAATCATTGGCCCCACTGGAAATCACTACTTTCCCGGTTTAAATGAGTATATTGAACTACAGTTTGGAAAAAAAGGCGCTTATAGATATATGTCCGATATTTTAAGCTCTCACAGCGAATCTTTTTCACTGAAAAGTTATGAGGTAAAAAAAGAAAAAGACTTTAACTTTTTAGGTCTGCATATAAAAGCAGTTCAAGTAAATCATGGAATCGTACCTGCCGTGGCCTATAGAGTTGAGATTGATGATAAAGTAATTGTATTTTCAGGAGACACTTCAGCTAGATCTGAGACCTTAACAAGACTGAGCCAAAATGCTGATATTTTGATAGCACACCACGCAATACCAGAACATGGATACGAAGAGGCTAGAAAGCTTCATATGACACCTTCTCACATCGCTGAAATTGCAAAAAAAGCTAAGGTGAAGACACTTCTTCTTTCTCATAGAATGCATAGAACCTTAGGCTTAGAAAAAGAGCATCAAGCCTTAATGTCACATATATACAAGGGCACAATCCTCTGGGCTGAGGACTTGATGAAAATTAAGGTTCCTTAGTCTTAAAAACTACATTAGGGTCAATGTCTTTATACTTAAGATATATTCTTACCGCTTTTAAAAGATTTACCATCATTAAAATTCCTGAAATAATAAAAGCTAAGCCCGCAAGTTGTATGAGATAAGGAAAAGATAAAGCCCCTAGGACTAAAATTAAAGAAAGCACATGAAAAACAAACTGTATCTTGGCAATTTTTGCCGATATCATTTCCCTCATCGTTGGTATTTCGAAATGTCCTTTTGCATTCAGATGGAACCATACTAAAAAAGGAACTATTTTATAGAGCATTCCTGTCAATATTGAAAGAATAAAACCACCCCCGATACATACGGCTAAATACACATCTAAATTTAAACTCATAAATTCATAAATAATCCAAACTAACATGCCAATAAAAAGGTTTACCCCTGCAAACTTCCAATACCAAATAGTCACATCAGATATAGGCCGACGACCTTGGTTTAGCTTCTTTATTACCGTAACAGAGAAGGCAAAAAAGAAGGTGGCAATCACTAATAAAGCCAGCCATTTTAGTTCAGGAAGAAAAAAAGAGAATACACTCCATAAAATAAGGCCTATAACAATAAGTGGCACAACCCACTTTGTACAAAAGGTTTTAAACTCAGGAGCGACATAAAACATTGGAATAATTTTAAAAGAAACTCCAATAATTAATACTCCTGCAAAACCAAAAATTCCCCAAACCATATGAATGGACATAATGGTAGCGTGTACCTCAGAATATTTTCCTGCATAACTTGTTAACAGCCACACCCCTAAAAACGAGGTGAATAGTCCTGCTATCATGGCGGTAAAAATTGCTTTTACCGTTGGAGAAAACTTTTGTGTATTTATTAAAGCATACAAAGAAGTTCCTAAAACTAAGAAAAAAGAAGTGAGTAAGAACATTCCCGATATTAAAGAGATCAGAGGAGTCATGGTGCTTAAAAAACCATATACAAATAAAAGTGTTCCTGCTATAAGAAAGGTATGAGAAAGTCTAGAAACCATTAAGGTATTAGGTATACTTACCCCCGCTAAAACAGGAAGCATCTGTCCAATAGCACCAAACATTACCATAGTAAAGACCCCTAAGGTAAAAAGATGAATAAATGCTACTATAGAAGGGTCTGAACGAACTAAAAATAGGTCTTTAAAGACTAAAATTAGTCCCGCCATAATTATAAAAATAGGCACACTTAAAAAAAATCGTCCTGTTGCTTCAAAAGGGGGTGCCTGCTCGAGTGAAAGTCCTGCTCCTATCATCTTAGTTTCCTATGAGTTCTTTAATGCTCTGTTGACAAAGAGCATCATCTTTTTTACAAATATAAATGTGAACCTCATCATCTTCTATCATTTCATAAAAATAGTTATTAAGCCTTGGCAATAACATATCAGGTTTAATTCTATGGTGAAAATGAATGATATCGCCTTCTTTAAGTTTTACAAGAGCCGACAAAGCTGCTTGCATAGGTTCTGGAGAAGGAAGGTCACGTACATCAAGTTCTATAATATTCATAAGGCCTGCATTTCATTAACTATAGCGTCACTTTCACAAGCTAAATGTTGCTGCGCCATCGTATATAGCATTTGTTCTTCTTTCATGTTATGCTGCTGGGTTAACATCATCAGTGTTTCGCTCAAACCAAAAAAACGTTCATCATTTTGTACATCCAGAGATTCTAACATCTGAGTCATAATGTGACGCATCTGCTCATGTTCGTTTCTCATCACCGAAGTGGGACCTTCACTCATACCCGTTTTATTTTCAAAAGCAGGAAACATGACCTTCTCTTCTCTGTCAAAATGACGTAACATATGCCTACGAAATTCTTTGAATTTTGAAATGGCGTCTTCGCTTTTTTTTGCTACGGACTCTTCCATTTGAGCAAAAGCTTCATCACATTGTCTATGGTCTTGTGTCAAAAATTCTTTAATGTCACTCATCTTAATTTCCTTATTTCTTTTTATCTTCTAATCTTATATCATTCAAAGAGAGATAACATTGATAAGAATCAAGGGTAAAGGAATATTTTGGTTAAGATAAAAAATGATTGTTATTTAAAGAGGAAAAAGTATACCTTGAGAGACGCCCTATATTTATACCTCTTCCACTAGCGATACCTTTTAACTAAAGGATTTTCTAAAACACTCTTCTTCTAAATGTTTTACTTCTTGGGCTTGTTTAAATTCATCTAAATGTTTAATCATAGTAAAAGAAAGAGTGCCTGCTGGATTTTTATGCTCAGTACCCTCAACTTTTGTAAAGCCTAATCGTTCGTATAAAGAGATTACAGGATTTGTCTCTCGTACAGATAAAGATATTTGGGAAAAAGACTTAGACACTTCTATAAAAAGTTGTTGCATTATCGCGGTACCTATACCTTGATTTCTAAACTCAGGTTTCACAGCAAAAACGAGTTCTGGAGTATTATCGTCAACATAACCAAAGCCATTGGCTAGTATTCTCACCCAAGCACCCCCAGCAACCTTTCCTTCTACCATAATATACACACCTATATCTCCATTATAAGAGCCATAATTTCGTTCATATTGTTCAAGTAAAGGGAAGTCTTCTAATCTTGTATCCCCCTCGTCTAAACGCGCGGCATAATACAACAATTCTTTAGCAAGGTATTGCTCGGATGAGCGTAAAAAATATAATTCTTGATTCATCTTGACATTATAACCATTTACCTATTTACTTCAAACAAAGTCAATAAACATTTTTGAAAAGGGCTAGCATTATCATCGCTTATCATCAGGTATACATTATCTTTAATATGCGTAAGCCCTTCAAAGTTATCAAGGTTCCAGCCCTTTGAACTTTTTAAAGTAGCAAGAATACGAGGCAAACATACACTGTTTTCACACTGGCTTAGGTTTAATTCGCTTAAAAGTATAGTGTGTCCACTTAAATAGTTGAAATCTCGTTCTAAAATAAGTATGTTTTTATTTTCCATTAGCTCCATGGCTGTTATCTTCGCCTGCGCCTTGAACGTCCAACGTTGTTTTAAACCATAAATTATATGAAAGTTTTTATCTTCTTTTTTCAAAGCACCTTCAGGAGCCGTAAGTAGCCCAAAGTCTGGATGTACGACAACTGCTTCTAAAGCTCTGTTTTTCTTTTGATAATTTTTTATGTTCTTTAAGACCTTGGCGAGGGGAAGTTTTTTTATTTTTTTGCCCTTAAAGGAAAAAAGTGAAATCTTAGGATGGCGTTCAAAAGAGATAATAAGGCCTTCATCACTGTATACCATCCCTTCCGCATCCGTGTGCTTAAGAGGCTTTCCTTTACGTCCCCTTAAAAGCATTGCTTTTTCTAATTTAAGAGAGCTTATTTTTTTTGTTTTTTATATTTAGCTCTAACTTAAAAAGATACCCTTTATCACTTAGGGCATAAAGTTCTTTATCTTTACCATAAGCCAAAGCTGAAATACCTGAGAAACTAATACCTGAATGTTCTTTAAAATATATTTCTTTCGTATCCAAGACAGTAATACCTGAAATATCCTTAGCCTCATAGTTTGAAGGAAAAATATTTATATCTTGCATTTGTGAGAACAACGGAAGTATACATATAAGTAAGGTATATAAAAGCTTCATCTATAAACTCATCTTACGGCGAACTATCTCTTCATTGTCTACATAACGTATACATTGTTTTCCCTCAAGCTCTATGCATATTTTTTGCCACAACTTTGTATGTCCATCTTCAGTAGTTTTTTTACCCAAAACAAAAACCATTGCATGTGCATATTCATGGGGAATAACTTCATCTATCATATAGTTTTCACTTTCTTTAAAACGTTTTTTATTCAGATATATAGTGATTTTATTGTCTTTATACGATGTCAATCCATATAAATTACTATGAAATTCATCTGAAACAACGAGAGAAATAGGCAAGTTTGTGTTGAATTTTTCTTGAATAAGGTTTAAGACCTTAACTTCAGCCTTATCAATTCGTTTTTGAATGTCAACAGAGATGGGATTATTTTTAAACTGATAACTTTGGTACCAATTTAATCCCACATATATTAGGGGAACAAAGATGGCAAGGATAAAAAACTTTTCCAACTTTAAGGTGAACTTCATTCCCAATCTTTAAACTGTTCATTCTTATGTTTATCTTTTTTATATCGTCTGTTATTATTACTTTGTTCTAGTTTATTGGCTGCACGCAGTATATCACGAGATATTTCTTCAATACTAAGCTCACTATCTGCTAAAGACTTCATCTTTTTCACTAAGTCTTCTAAAGCAATGAGTTCACTTTTATATAAGGCAATAGGATCGGTTCTATCTAAGTACTTAGAATTGTTAACAATACGCTTTTTATAGTTTTGAACACTGGGTTCTTCACTTTTAGTCAAGTATGAAATTACACTGTTAAAAAAACGCTCCAACAGCCTAATATAACGCAATCTTTGTGCATTTTCTATCCGTTTATCTGATGCCATAAAACCCCATAATTTAAATTTTATATCAATTTTTTATATATTTATGTATAATTTTATCGTAATTTTCCCTAGGATAACTCATGTATAAATTATTAAGCATTTTACTTCTCATTCAGGCCTTCGCATATGGCGAGGTTATAAACACCTATCCCACTCAAGAATTTCTTGATTCAGGAATTAAGATTATAGATATTAGAACCGAGGCAGAGTGGAAAGAAACAGGCATTATCAAAGGGGCTATCCCTCTTACTTTTTTTGATGAAAGAGGAAATTATGATGTTTATGTTTTTATGATGAATTTAAGAAAACAGATCAAAAAAGGCGAAAAATTTGCCCTTATATGTCATGTAGGAAGCCGAACCTCCATGGTAGCTGATTTTTTAGATAAAGAATACAAGATGCAGGTAATCAACCTTTTAGGGGGTATGGACTACCTTCATAATAAAGCCTATAAAACGGTCCCCTATAAAGCCCCATGAAAACTACTTTTAAAACAATATTAAAAGTTATTTTTGTCATTCTAAGCCGTATTGTGATTGTTTTTGCTTTGATATTTTTACTTTTATATACCTTGTACTTCATTTTAAACTTTCTGCTCAATTAAAAACAATACTAAAAAACATTTTAAGTTTATTTTTGTATAATAAAGATATAAGGTAGATTTATGATAAAAAAAAGCTTTACACAACTTTTGGAACAAAATTCTGATTATTATGAACTTGTAGACAGTATGTTAAATGGCTACGCAGTAAATGAAATCGTTTTGGATTATAAGTTTGAACCTGTTGATTACAGATTTTTAGAAGTAAATGATTCCTTTGAAGAGATAACAGGCTTAAAACGTTGTGATATTATTGGAAAAAGCATTTTAAATATATTACCTCAAACTGAAAATAGCTGGATAAAACTTTGTGGAGATGTTGCCCTTAATCAAAAAGACATTTGCACAGAATATTATTCATCAACCCTTAACAAATATTTTAATGTACGTATACGAAGTAAAGAAAAAGGTGTGTTTTTAACTATCTTTAATGATATCACCTCTTTAAAAAAAGCCAATGAAGAAGTACAAAAACAAAAAGATTCGTATGAAACACTCTTTAATAGTGTGAGAGTAGGTCTTATACGAACCAGTATAGACGAGGGAAAAATTTTAAAAGCTAATCCTGCTTGTGCAGATATATTTGGTTTTGAAAGCTTACCTGAGTTTATGCAAACATCTGCTAGCAAGCTTTATCAAAATTCTGAGGACAGACGACAACATCGAGCTAAACTTCTTAGAAATGGAAAACTCCATCCTACTGTTTTGCATATGAAAAAAGCTAATAATAAGCCTATCTTACTTTCAGTAAGCTCAACCTTGCATTATGAAAATAATTTACCCCTTTGGATTGATTCTACTATACAAGATATATCTAAACAACAACGCACGGAAGAAAAGCTAGAAATGAACAGTATCGTTTTTGAACATACCTTAGAAGCGGTTGTGATTTCAGATGAAAACCATAAAATTTTAACTGTCAACAAAGCCTTTACAGATATTACTGGCTATACACCAAAAGAGGTTTTAGGCAAAGAATTTAATGTACTTTGGTGTGATGATGAAAACAAACAAATACAATGTGATATTATTTTAGCGGCCTTAAAAAATGATGGATCATGGCAGGGTGAAGTAGATAAACGTCATAAAAAAGGCCATAAATTTTCAACAAAGTTAAGTGTTATCGCAGGGAAAAAATCTAAAGATGAAAAAAACTATATTACTATGTTTCATGATATTACTTACCGTAAAAAGAGTGAAGACAAAATGTATCAATTGGCACATTTTGATACTTTAACGGGCCTCTCCAACCGTCATGCTTTTATGGACAGGCTCAAAGACAGCCTAGAAAAAGCAAAACGTTATGAATCCAAATGTGCTATTTTATTTATGGATTTAGATGGCTTTAAAACTATTAATGACACCTATGGACATAATGCTGGAGATGAAGTTTTAAGTACCACGGCGATGCGATTAAAAAAAATTATTCGAAAATCCGATATGGTTGCGCGTATGGGAGGCGATGAGTTTACAATGATTATAGAAAACTTTTCTGACATCCGGGCCTTAAGTGTCTTGTCTCAAAAAATGATCGAAACGGTATCTGAAACTATTGCACTAAAACAAGCAAAGTTATCCATCACAACAAGTATAGGTATTAGTATTTATCCTGATGATGCATATGATGTGGATTCCGTTTTAAAACACGCTGACAATGCGATGTATAGGGCCAAAGAACTAGGAAAAAACAATGTACAGTTTTTTACAAAAGAGCTTAATGTAGATTCTGTTAAACAAATGATTTTCGAGATGGAATTACGTCATGCCCTTGAAAAAGAAGAAATACACATCCTCTATAAACCACGAGTATCTCTTAAAACTAAAAATATCATAGGTTTTGAGGCACAACTTCTTTGGGAAAATGATACCTATGGGAAAATAGACTCAAACGATTTTATGCCAATTGCTATGAAAAGTAATCTCGTGCATGAAATTTTATTATGGGCAATGAAAACATCTATAAAACAAGTTAAGTATTGGCAAGAAAAGCATCTTACTAAGTATACCCTCAGTATCAGTCTTCCAGAAAAACAACTCATGTTAAGTAGTTTTTCTGGAAGTCTTAGTTCTTTACTAACTAAGCATAATTTTAAACCTGAATTTTTATTTTTTCAAATACAACAAAGTTCACTTATGCAAGAAAAAACATTTAAAAAGCTAGAAAGCTTACATAAAAAAGGCTTAGGTTTTATTATTGAAAGTTTTGGGAAGGGAATTTCTTCGGTTTCAGACCTGCATAAACTTCCAATTTATGCCTATAAAATTGATGAAAGCTTTATTCAGAACAAGACGGAAGAATTAATGCTACGTTCCTTAATCCAATTAGGAAAGGTCCTTAACGCACAATTAATCGCTTCAGGAGTTACTAATGAGACTACATTAACGAGCGTAAGTAACTTAAACTGCGATCAAGCAGAAGGAAGCTATTTACACCCCGCTTCAAAGGCACAAGACCTAGCTCTACTTTTAGGTATTATGACGTAATTTCAACACCCTTAGCCTTAGCAATCTCAGATAAAAGACCTCCCATTTTTTTAGCCGCATCTATCATCTCTTCTTCAGAATGTTCTTGTAAAATCATTCTTGCGATATCGGGTAAGACCTTAATATAAATTTCTCTTGCATCTTCATAAGTCATTTTTTCATCTTCTATATTTCCCGCTGTTGAATGCAAGACCATAGCCAGCCCTAAAAACAACTCTTGAGAATTTAATTCAACCTGTTCATTTTCCATGTATATACCTTTAATTTATTCCCTAATGAGACCACTACATAGTAGGCAAAACCTTCCATCGCTGAGGGCATGCCAACTGTGTAGTGGTCTCATAATGTAATGGGAACTATATTTGCTTAGAATTATACAAAAAAAAAGACGGCTAATGAAATTAATTAATACATTAACACTTAAATTCAAGCTGTACATCCTTTTAGCCCTTATAATCTTTAGCTTTTTACTCATCTCAGCCATTGGTTATTTTAATATGTATAAGATGAAAACTAATCTTGATAATTTGTATTTTGGAAGTTTTATTCCCGTTGGAGAGTTATCCCAATTACAAAGTGTTTACAATAAAGACATTACCCTCGCCTTTTATCAACTTAAAAGTTCTCAAATAAGCCCCGCGGTAGCTGCAGCTAAAATAGATTTAAGCCGCCAAAAAATAACTCATATTTGGAAAGCTTATCAGTCGCATTTCAAACGTGATTATGAGCTTTCTTATTTAGAATATGCTCATGGACAATTAATGTACTCTACCGCTTATCTTAAGCGTCTTAGTAAGGCGATTAGTTCTTTAGATGAAAAAAATATCCCTAAGCTTTCTTCTGTCTCTCTTTTAACTCGGATTAATAGTATCAATGAAGTCATTGATACTATTTTAAAATATGAGCAAGACATCGCCAAGTATGAAAGAAAAATGCTTATTATTACTTATGAAGAGACCTTATATAAACTTTTAGCGATTATTATTTTTGTTATTGCTTCTACTATTATCATAGTTATTCCAATATTTAACAGTATTCAAAACAATGAAAGGTCTATTATTCACGCTTCTAGAAAATTAGAGTTTGCTAATAAAAAGCTTGAAACAGCCTCTATAACAGACGCACTAACGGAACTGTTTAATAGACGTTACTTCAACCTTGTATATACAAGAGAATTAACACGCTGTATACGAGAAAAAAAGCCCTTATGTTTTATGATGCTTGATATTGATTTTTTCAAAGGATATAACGATACCTATGGTCATCTTAAAGGAGATGCCGCTCTTAAAAAAGTTGCTGACACAATGAAGAAAACCTTAAAACGTCCCGGTGACTACCTTTTTCGTTTAGGAGGAGAAGAATTTGGAATTTTAATTTCTAATATTACAGAAGATAAGGCCTATCATATGGCTGAAAAACTTCGTCAAAATATACAATCCCTAGAAATTGAACATAAAGAAAACAAGGCAAGCGATTATTTAACTACGTCTATTGGTCTTATCAGCCTCTTTCCAGATCAAAGCAGTGAAGCCGACTATATTATTCAACAAGCAGATGAAAACTTGTATAAGGCAAAAGATTCAGGAAGAAACCGTGTTATTTCAAGCACGATAGACAAGGAACTAACCCCCTTAAATAACATTTCTGCTTAATCTTTATAGCATTCGTTCAAGCCTAGTGATCTAGGTTTGAACGTGTAATGGAATTAGTTTTACTAGCCATTAAGGTAAACTCTATTCCATGAGCAATCTTCGCCTCAGCTAATATTACAAAACCTAAGTGCTTATAAAAGCCAATGGCTTCAGAAAATGCACCTACAGTACATACCTCAACGCCACAGTGATTTAAAGCTTCTTGACATAAGGCTCTCGCAATTCCTTTTTTTTCAACTCTTGAGAATAAAAAGGCAATATGAGAGGATTTTTCTAATTCTATCACCCCTTCAATATACCCATCAATCTCATAAATATAAAAAAGGCTCTCTTGTAAAAAACGCTGTGCTAAAGCATCTGTTTCAATTTGTTTAAGAAAAGAGACTCGACCCTCTTTAGTATAGGCACCCGACATTTTTACATGGAAAAGGTCTAACATCAGTAGAGAAATAGTTTCTAAATCATCATATTCAGCCAAGCGTATCATGTCAATCCTCAGTAGTAGAAATTTATTTCTTTAATCTGAAACCTTGGGCAGTAAAAAGCTCTCTTAAACGCTCTTTACAATCCCCTTGAAACTCCATAAAATCTTCTTTATAAGCACCTCCAGCACCTAAAGATTTTTTAATCTTTTTAAGTAAGATTGTGGTCTCTTCTTTTTTAATCTGAAAAGGGCCTATTAAAGTAACCGGTTTGCCCTTACGTTTTTCAAACTTAAAAACTAGGAAGTGTTTAGCTGGTTCTACTATTTCTTTTTTCTTTAGAACCTTTTTGCCATTAACCTCAGACCATTCATCTTCCCATGATGCCCCTATGTTTAAGTCTAGTTTTTTGCCCTTACTCATTTATCTCTCCAATATAGCTAAAACGTTGTACTATTTTACCTTCAAACTCTACTTTTTCATTAAACATTGATAAGGGTCTAACCCATAAAGAAAAGTCGTCATAAAGCGTTCTATATACAACAAGTTCTTCTTCTGTTTCACTATGTTTCGCAATATCGAGAACCTCATATTCTGGCCCCTTATAATGCTTGTATTTACCTGTTCTTATCGTACTCATATTAGTGTACTTTTTGGTGAAGGTAAGAGATTCCTTCTTCATCTAATTTATCTGCTACCACCTTACAAAGAATAGGGTTTTTACAATATTTATCATTATCATACAAAACAACATACACCTCATCACCCTTTTGCAAAAAGGTTTTTTCCCCATAACTTGTATACCGTGTAGCACCTATGCTTATAAGCATCTTCTTTGGGTAATCACATTCTTTAAGATACGAGGCTATATCTTCAAGTGGACCACTTTCTTCTTGAGTATTTATCTTATCTTGAATCCAGTCAAGAAGCTCTTTATAGAAATACGAATACCCAGAGACTTCAACATCTTCACCATACCGGTATACATCCCCATTTCTACGTAAAAAAGAAGAAATTCGCCACTTGTCTAGCATTCCACCTTCTTCAAATTTATCTAAGGCTATTAAATGTTCACTTAGTCCCTTTGTATGCATTCCCCAGTTTTTCTTTTCAGAGATTTTTTTAGCACCTTTACGGCGAATAGAACAGTCATTATACGCACCAAAATGTGTAGGTTTTATCCCCACTACCTTTGTATCCATATAAGACATCTCACAAAGAAGAGCCAACTCAGGTTCAGCTTGTATATTTTCATCTACGTCATGTAAGGCTTGTATCTCAGAAGAAAGTGGGTATTCAGACAAGGTTCCCTTAGAAGTGTTAGGAAGATAAAATGGAAAAATACCCTTAGGTGCATTTTCATCATCCACCTTAACATCTTTAAAATCTTCAGCCTCACCCGCTTGATCTAAGTGCAAGGCAAAATTTCCAGCTATCCCTAATCCTAGTACATCTTTAAAATTCATCTAATTTCTCCCCAGTTTTGTCTATAGGGGTTTTAGAGGTGCCCTATAATGAATTATCTCTTAAATCTACTTAAAAACTAAGATATAAGACTGTGTTTACGTGTTTTAAATGCTGATATTATTAAAAAATTGAGGAAAATTGAGAGAGAGTTCAGATATTGCCAGCATAGAGAAAGGGCAAATATCTAAACCATAAGAAATTTAGTGTCCGTGAACTTCAGCAAACTCTTCATAGGTTCCTTTGAAGTCTGTCACAGAACCATCTTTTTCAAGACGAATAATTCTAGAAGCAAAAGCGTCTAGTAGCTCTCTATCGTGAGAGGCACAAATAACATTTCCACCGAAGTCGCGAAGACCTTCTCCTAGAGCAATAATAGCTTCAAGGTCAAGGTGGTTGGTAGGCTCATCAAGAACTAAGAAGTTACCTTCTTCTAGCATCATCTTAGAAAGCATCATACGGTGTTTTTCACCACCAGATATTTTTTCTACAGACTTTTCTTGTTGCTCACCATTAAACAACATTCTACCAAGACAGTTACGAATTTCTGCAATCTCACGCTTAGGATCAAAGGCTCGCAACCAATCATAAAGTGTTCCCTCACCTGTAATCGTTTCCACCGTATCTTGTGGAAAGTAAGAAGGCTCAATTGTAGCTCCCCAATTAACCGTTCCGCTAGTTGGCTTCATCTCTTCCATAATAATCTTAAGAAGTGTTGTCTTTCCAATACCATTGGTTCCAATAATAGCTACTTTTTCATTTGGCTCAAACCTAAGATTTAAACCACCTAGAAGTGGGCCTTCACCTGCTCCATAATCATGAGAAATATCAAGAACTTCTAGTGCTTCACCACCCATTGAACGTTTTGCCTTGAAAACGATAGATGGATCACGACGAGAAGATGGTTTAATATCTTCAACATTAATCTTATCCAGTTGCTTTTGTCTTGAACTGGCTTGTTTTGCCTTAGATGCATTTGCCGAGAAACGTCTAACAAAGGCTTCAAGTTCAGCCTTTTCTTTCTCTGCTTTATTTTTATCTGTTTCTAATTGCTTCATCATTACCGTTGAAGCGATGTACCACTCATCATAATTACCTGTGAATTGACGAATCTTTTGAAAATCCACATCAAGGATATGTGTTACTACTGAGTTAATAAAGTGTCTATCGTGTGAAATTACAACTAAGGTTCCTTCATGACGTTTAAGCTCATTTTCTAACCAACCAATTGTGTCAATGTCCAAGTTGTTCGTAGGCTCATCAAGGAACAATACTTCAGGCTTAGGGAAAAGAACCTGCGCTAAAAGAACCTTGATTTTGGTAGAAGATTCCACTGTAGACATAAGGTCATTATGGATATCAGAAGAAATTCCAAGATTTTCAAGCATCTTAGTAATATGAACATCATATTCATACGTAGGATCTTCTTCCACACAAATTGTTTCAAGTTCCGCAAGGCGATTGTTTGTTTCATCTGAATCAAAATCACCTGTTACATATAATTCTTCTTTTTCTTTAGTTGCGTCATATAAACGCTTATTTCCAAAAAGAACGGCATCCATAACCGTAAAGTCTTCGAAGGCGAATTGATTTTGACCTAAAACACCAACCTTTAAACCTGAGCCAATAGAAATATCTCCCTCAAATTCATCTATCTCACCTGAAAGAATCTTTAAAAAGGTTGTTTTACCTGCTCCATTTGCTCCAATAAGACCATAACGTTTATGTTGGTCTAACTTAAGATTTACATTGTCAAAAAGTACACGCGAGCCAAAACGCATGATTAAATTGTTTACTGATACCATCTGTTTACTTCCTTAGTTTATAGTTTCTTAGCAGAAGTTTTAAAATCCTCTGGTAAGAAACTTATAATTGTTATTTAAAAAGCGCAATTATATCTAACTTCAAGTTAATAGTGGTTGAGGCCAAAGAGCTTAATATAAACTTTGTTTATCGTTTTTAATAATATTATTTGTTTAAAATAGTTATTAGTTATGTGATAATTTCAGCTAACACGCAAGGAGCACTTATGAAGTTTTTAATCTTATTGTTATGTTTTCTTAATCTTACTTATGCCTATGACGAGTCTAAACAGATTCATGTTATACATCCACTACAAGACAATCAAGAAGCAACACTATTATTAGCACAAATGCAAAAAAACATTCAAACCTATCTGTATGAAACACCCTTATCTTCTTATGAATATTTTAATAAGAAAAGTTCTCATTTAGGCTCACAAGCTTTAATAACATGGATACATGGGGACTTATACCTAAAAGACTTAGCAGCCTCACCAGCTCCTTCAGTTCGACCAACCTTAAATAATATGCATAACACCCATTTAGGTGACTACCGATACGATATATTTACCCTTCTTTCTGATTTACTTTTAAAAATGCAAGAAGACTCAGATTTTTCAGGCTCAAAAGAAACGGCCATTTTAGGAAGTTTAGTGGATGGATATTTTGACAAACTTTCCAAACAAAAGCTGCAATGTCCAAGCATTGATAATGCACTTATTGGCATAAAAGAAAATGATCTTCTTTCACGATATACCGAGATAAGCAATAAAAAACGCCATTTTAAGATTACCAAGCCAACTATTAAAAGAGTACCAAAAAATAAAATTCATGCCTTAGAAAAAAAGATGAATACTTATTTTTCTAAATTTAATTTGCTTCCCGTAAAAGACATTGTTTTAAATGAATATGGAAATTATCTTCTTTTATGCGAGGGAAAGACTACCAAACAAAATGATGATATTATTTTCATTTTATCTGCGAGCACCCTTCCTGTAAGTTATCAGCTCAATAAAAAAATGAAGAAAAGCTATCAATTTAAAAGTGTTATAGATAAGCCTGATGTTATTTCTAGTTTTAATCAAACCGATTTTGCGGGTACTATTAGTTTAAACAATCAAAGACTTTTTGTAGAAAAACTCAACCCGTCCCTTAAACTTCAACCTCTATCCGAAATCACTAGAGTGTATAAAGAATATGCGGCGGCCTTAGGCTTTATGCTAGCTAGTTATCATGCTAACCCACAATTGAAATCCTGTAATAAGTTTACTAAAAAAGTAAAAAATCAAGTCAATCCAAGACGAGTAAAGATAGAATTGATTTCTATGGTCTATGCCTATAATGAAACTCTAGAGCAAAAATGGGAAGATTTCAGTGATAAAAAGTTTATTTCACTTAAATAAGTTCATCGGCTAAGGCGGAAATACTCCCCTTATATTCCTTACTACCTTGAACATCAAAGGAAACTTCTAGGGGCCTTTTTTCTTGTATGGATTTTAAAAGATCTTCTAACATACTTTCATAACCAAAAATCTTCTGATATTTCGAGAATGCCTCCAATAAAATCATATCACTTTTGTTCGTCTGTGCAGCCTTTTCTATTTGTGCCCAATACCCTATCTTGATTAAATGAACAATAGAAGGAACCTTTGACTTAATCTTAGAAAACTTCTCCATAACCTTTTTAACACTAGAAACATTCCCATCTGCTGCATAAAGTTCTGATTTTTCATAATAATCTAAAAAACCTTTTTCTATATCTTGTGTAATTTGAGCGTCTTCAAGATAAGGATGTGCTTCAATCATATTATATACAGCTGTGAATTTTTTTTCAGCATAATATTGCATGGCTTCAGCATAAATATTTGCCTTTTCTCTTAATCCTTCTGCAAATTCTTTTTCTTCAGGAAAATATACCAAAATTTCACAAAGCTTTACTGCCTCATAGTATTCGCCATTATTATATACTTCTTCTGTTTTTTCCTTATATATTTTTCCTATTTTCACTAAATTTTGGTATTCCTCAAACTCTTGCAAAAAAGGGTGTCCTACAATAAGCTTAAAGGCATTAAAATAATCTTTATCTAATAAATGCTTTCTAAAAAATACAAATACATTTCTATTACTGTACAAAGACGTTATGATTAAGTTTTTCCCAGGTATGCCCATAAAAGGTTTAAACAATTGTTTAATCTTTTCTTCTGCATCTTTATCATTAATAATCTTTTTTACGACCAATAAGATCTTACTCCACTGCTTTTCCATCATGGCGTATTCAGGAGTGTCTTTTAAGGATGAGTATTGCGCCACTAAAGAATACGCCATCATATATTTTTTACTTTTCACTGCTGTGAGAAAAGTGTTAAACATTGAAAAATCATTAAACAGTTTTTGAATTTGTAAACGCTTAGACGAAGAAGCACTGAAGTGTCGTAAGAGATCCTTTGCTGCCTTTGTTTTTTGCTCTCTAAGAAGTTTTACAGCATGTTCAAATGCTTTTGAATATAAGTTTTCTAGACTTTCATATACCGGCGTATATAAAATCATTGGATTTTCTTCTGACATCAGATAACAGGCTTGAAAATCTTTTTCTTTCATAAGTTTTGTGAATTCTTGCACAGGTTCGTCTAACTCAAAAATCGGGATATGTCCATTACTTAATCCAAAAACTAAAAAATTTCTTTCATCACAATACTGCATCTGAGAAATACCAGCAAGTTGTTTTAAGAAGTCATTTTTAAGAAGAGTACCCTCTTGTAAATCATATAGACCCACCATGCCACTTAAACTCGCAACAAAAAGAAACTGTTCTTCTTTATCAAAGCTTACCGCTGTGATATGTGCATCAAAACTTGGTAAACGCTGTATAACCGTACATTTAATAATATCCCAAATTAAGATACTGCCTTCTTTATCTGTTGATAGTAGTCTTTGTCCCGATAAAAAGTTAAGACTAGTGATGGGCTCTTGATGCGATATTAGCTTATAATGATTTTTACGAAACGACCGATTAAAAACCTTGATTACCTTATCGTATCCAGCAGTAGCCACCCAACGGCTGTTATCATTTGAAGATATGGCAGAAATAGAGTCATGATGATGTGAAAGTGTGTCTACTTTTTTTCCACTTTGCGCCGACCACATATAAAGTCGACCTTCCATCCCACCTGTAATTAGATATTTATTATCTTTTGTAAACTCAACGGTTTCAACCCCTCCTGCATGAGAGCAGATTGTATAAATAAAGTTTCGCTTAGTCCTGTCGAAAATAGAAATTTCTTTTTTTGATGTGTCATAAAAACTCAAATAATTAGCATCACTTGAAATAGCCATATTGTCAATATATAAAATATTTTTAGGTAGATTACTCTTGAATCCATCTTTGAGTTTAAATTTATCTAAGTCGTATACACGAAAGTTGTTATTGATATCAATGACACATAAGGTCTTGTCTTTCATTAATTGAAGAGTATGAACACCTACTTTAATATCAAATTGATGAGAAATTTTCATTCTTATCCCTTAGCACAACATTTTTTATATTTTTTACCTGAGCCACAAGGACAGGCTTCATTTCTACTGATACTAGATTCCAACATAATTCCACTGTCATATTTCAATTGATTTTCTTCTAAAATAAAACTTGATTTTTCTTTCATTACTATTATTTGTTTTTCTTCTTTATAGTATGCCATAAAGGTCACCTCTTTGTCACTAAAACTACCAATCTTTAAAGATAGCCATTGGATATCTTGATTGTTTATTATTGAAATATCTTCTATGTTTTTCAAACTTTTGGAACACGTATCATATAAGTATTGTCCGTTCTTTAAGACATAAGCACTGTATCGTGAGCGCATAAGTTCTACGGCAGTAGAGGGATATTTCTTAGCCGACAAAAAGACCTCACAACATGTATCAAAGTTTCTATTACTGTCACACAAACATTTTTTTGACATGCCAACCTTTCCTTATGGTTCCTAGAGATATCCATAATTATATCTAATGAATTCTTTCTTGTATGAAGATGCATGCAAATTATAAAATCTTATACTTATTACAGTTAAAATTAAGTTTAATTGTATTAATATAATTACCATGTTATTTATTTCTGTTATTTACAGTTTTATAGTAATATTATTATTTCAACGGAGTGCAATGTGAAACAGATCTATGTTGGGAATATCCCTTATAGTAAAACCGAAGAGGACTTGCAAAGTTTATTTGCAGAGTTTGGTACAGTAAATTCAGTAAAATTTGTTAGTGACCGTGAAACAGGAAGATTTCGTGGATTCGGATTTGTCGAGATGGCCGATGGCTCTTGTGCAGATGAAGCGATTTGTGATCTTGAAGGTAAAGAATTTGATGGAAGAACACTGCGTGTAAATGAAGCTAGACCTCGTCCAGCACGCCCCCCAAGAGATACTTGGTAAAAGACACTTTGGAAGATAGGGTTTACGCCCTATTCTTTCATTAACCCACTCTATTTCCCTCCGTTAATCATATCCGAAACTATCCCTTTTTCATCCGTATTTTCAGCTACAATCAATCCTGCTATATGCAATGAAACAAATATCCATACCGCATTAAAAACAAATTCATGGACCTCTTTTATATCATGTACCGTTTCTTTAACTAAGAATAGTTCTTCATGAAAGCTCATTATTAAACCACTAATGCTCATAAATACCAAAATAGAATAAATACCAATGTATCCTAAACTCACCATTTTTTTATGCAGGTTCAAGCTCTTTAAATTAATAAAGTTTTGCTTCCCACTCGTGGTAAAAAAAAGTAGCATACGAATAAAAATTAAAAGACTAAGAGCATATCCAAACATAATATGCCATTCCCACATCGGTGAGCGTACTGCTTTGGCTAATATTTCAGCCTGCTCCCCCGTAATGTCAACATCCATTGTTAAAAGATTGGACGCTAAAATTTCGCTATTTGCTCTCCAGGATAAGAATGTCTTTCTTAAAAAGACCGTTGCTAATAAGGATAAAACAACAAAGGCATGTATCCAATGCCATATTCTAAAACTTATACTCCACATTTTCATAATTAATCCCTTCACTTAACGAGTATTTTAACAGCTATTAGTTACTATAGCATTAAAAACATATGGATAGCAAATGCAATTTAAAATAACAGAAGAATATATCGAGTTATATAAGCTTATTAAAGTAGCTGACCTTGTAGATAGTGGTGCCGAAGCAAAGCAAATTATCTCTGAAGGCTATGTTAAGCGCGGGGAAGAAGTTGAAACAAGAAAAAGAGCTAAAATCAAAGTAGGTGAAACTATTACAATTGGTGATGTAAGTATAGAAGTTGTATCTTAAAAACTCACTTTTAGGCACTCTAGCTTTTTAAAGTAAGCTAGAAGAAATAAGGCCGATTAGCCCACCTAATACACCACCCCAAACTACTAACCAACCCAAATGTTCAGAAATGATTTTTTGAACCATCTCTTTTACCATCGTGGCGTCTAGTTCATCCATTCTTGAATTAATGGCTGTTTCTATTTTTGTATTTAAGTCTAAACTCAAATCTGACCCAGCTAAACTCTCATTTAGATTATTTTGGAAATCATCACTTGATGCAATCGCCTTTACAGCTGCTTTCATCTTTTTTTCAAAAGGCTCGCGTAAAGACTCAATTGCTTTTTCACCACCTAACATTCCAAGCATTGATCCAAAAGACGATTCCATTACTGTTTTAGAAAGCGCATCAAAGGCAGGAGAAAAGTCTGTTTTATCTATCACAGGTTCTAAGTCTAAGGTTTTTTCTTCTTGTTCTAGAAACTTTTTCATATTTTCAGGAGTAAAAAATTCATTCATCATAAGGTCTTTAATACTCATTTTAAAAGACTCAAAGTTTTGTGCCACTACACCTGAACCGTATAAAAAAGGCACCTTTTCAAAAAGCATATGCACAGCTAAGGCATTAGTAATAGCTCCGGAAAGGGCAAAAAGACCTATGTAAAAGATAGGAGTGTGATAGGGTTCGGATAAAAAATATGCACTTATTGTGATAAGGATAGCAATTAAGTTTGTACTGTAACTTTTATTCATAAATCAATTCCTGTTAATAAGCAAAATTATACATTAATCTTCGTTTTATAAGGCTAATATTTCAATTTGTTCTTTTTTTGTGAGGGAGGAAAACACGAGTTTATAAGAATCATCTATCCAAGTCAAGATACTTTCCTCATCTACATCCCCCTCAAAACATACCGTATTCCAATGCTTTTTATTCATATGGTACCCCGAAATTACACTTTTATAAAGACTGCGTAATTCAAGCGCATAAATAGGGTTACATTTAAGATTGATTCGTCTAGGATTTTCGCTGTCTTTTGACAGAGCAAATATCTTATTTCCTACCTTATATACCGCTACGAACTTATCAAAAGGGTATACTTTTACAGCACCTTTTTTAGCCAAACAGTATTTTTCAAGATCAATCACAAAAACTCTTTATAATCTCTTTGACATATGTTTTCAATTTCTTTTACTGTCTTGGCGATACCTATAGAAAGGTTTTCACATCCCTTTGAAGTTACTAAGATATTGTCTTCTATTCTTATACCTATACCCCGGTATTTCTCAGGTATACCCATATCATCTTTTGGTAAATATATACCGGGTTCAACCGTTAACACCATCCCCTTCACAAAGAGTATATCCTTAGCCTCTTCATCTTTATACGGGCAGGTATCATGGACATCTAGACCCATCCAATGCCCTATTCCATGAGGATAATATTTTTTAAACAATTTCTTTTCAATAATCTCTTCTACTGAGCCATGTAAAATTCCCAAGTCTTTCATAAGTGTTACTAGAAGAATTTCAGATTTTTCTTGAATTATTAGCTTAGATATGCCTGGTTTAATATCTTGAATAATCTTTTCTTGGACTTTTAATATACCCTCATATAAATCTTTTTGAGCTGGCGAAAACTTTCCATTAACAGGGGTAGTGCGTGTTATATCACTGGCGTAATAATTCCATTCACATCCTGCGTCTATTAACATCAAGTCTCCCTCTTTTAAGGGCATACTGTTCTCTATATAATGCAAGGTGTTTGCATTGTTTCCACCTGCTACTATGCTTCCATAAGCGTCATGTTTTGATCCCTCTTTTTTAAAAATATATTCTATTAGGGCTTGTATCTCAAATTCGTTCTTACCCTCGCCTGCCATAGCCATAGCTGCGTGATGTGCTTTTTCAGTAATACCTAAGGCCTTTTTGATTTGTTCAATCTCATAGTCTTCTTTTATTAAACGCTGTTTTTCAAGGATACTTGGTAGGTGTAGGAAATTCTTTGGTGATATATGTACGGTTCGTGAACTTAACAAGCTCTGACACACTTTTTTTGCCTTGTTTAGGTATATATTATCGCTAAAGGTATCTGTGTATAAATTTGAGTGTGCTTCTAAAAGCTTAGGAAGATATTCCTCAAGCTTAGATATATCATATGCCTCATTTACATCTAAATGAATTGCTGCATCCATCACACCTAAACGCTTACCTACCCACATCTCCATCTCAGGATTTTTTTCACGTAAAAATATAATACTTTTACTTTCTTTATCATTTTTACACAAGAGTAAAAGACACTCAGGCTCATCAAAACCAGATAAATAATAAAAAGAAGTGTCTTGCCTAAAAGGAAATTCTGTATCATTACTTCGTATTTGCAACAATGCCGAAGGAATAAGGGCTACTCCTTCTTGCATCATTTCTAAAAGTTTATTACGTCGGTTTTTATATGTAGTTGTTTTCATGTACTATTGTAGCGTAAGTTAAAGGCACAGACTGTTTTTAAATCTCGTAATCCACGACTTTCACTCCATCTGTAACCTCTTTAATAATAGCCACTACTTCTAAATGCGCGGGGTGAGAAGCATAGTTTGATAGACCTTCTTTATCATCAAATTTCGAGCTTAGCACAAGGTCAAAAGAACGTTCACTTTGCATAAAGTCTAGACCAACTTCCATACTTTTTAGAGTCCCTATCTTTTGAGTTAAGGATTCTAATGATTCTTTAATTTTCTTTAAATTTTTTACTTTATCTTTTTCTTTAAATGAAAGCATTACAATATGAACAATCATAAACTATTCCTTGAATTTTTAAAGTAATCATAGCATCTTTATGATAAGATTTGCAGATATTTTTCCGGCATCTTGCCAAATCTATTGCGATCCTAGAAAGGACTACATGAAATATTTCTCCTTAGCGATTTTACTATCTTTATCTTGCTATGCACAAGATTTGTCCTTAAATCAAGCCATAGAACAAATAAAGTCTAAAAACCTTGAAGTTCAAATAGCTGATTATGAGCTTAAAGCCAGTAGACTTGATATAGATAGGGTTGAAGCTTCTAATTACGGGAAGCTTGATTTTACTCAAAATATTATGCGCTCAAATGACGCGGCTAATGTTTTTGGCTTTAAACTAACCTCCAGAGAAGCCACCTTTAACGATTTTGGTTTTTCAGAGTTTGGTAACATTCCTATGGATGCGCCTATACAGGGTCTAAACTATCCTGGAAATCAAAACTTTTTTCAAAGCAAACTACGGTATGAACTTCCTTTATATACAGGAGATAAAATCTCTGCTTATGAAGACATAGCCAAACAAATGAAAGACATCTCGTCCTTAGATAAACAGGCTCTTATAAACACAAAAATTTTTGAAACACGTAAGGCCTATTATAATATGGCACTTTTAGAAAGTTCACTTAAAAATCTTTCTCTTATTTCAAAGAATATTTCCCATCTTGAGAAGATGACACAAGATATGATTCAAGAAGGCTATGCTAAAAAAATTGATTTGCTTGAAGTTCAATCAAAAAAAGCCAATATTTCTCGTATCATAAGTGAACTCAAAGCGAATAAAGAGCTTTTGTATCATTTTCTAAGTTTTTTACTTAACCAAGATATAAAACAAATACAACTTCCTCAAGGTGAGCTAAAACTTCCTCAACTTTCAAATGCCTTAGATAATAATATCAATATACAAAAGTCCCTGACCGCCTTAAAAATACACAAAAACCTTTTACGTGCTGAGTCTTCTAGAAATCTTCCAACGATAGGGGCTATGGCAGAAATACAAACGGCTGATAACAGTTTTTTAGGCGAAGCCAATAAACATAAGTCCTATAGCCTAGGATTACAACTTAAGTGGAATATTTTCAGTGCGGGTGCAGACAGTGCTGCTATTGAAAAGTCTCGTATGAATTATCTAAAGATGCAAACCCAAACACAGCTAGTAAAACAGGCTATGTCCTTGCAACTTAAAAAAATCAAGACACATATAAAAAGTTCTGAAGAAAAAATCATTAATTTAAATCTTGAGCTTGATTTGGCTCAAAAAATATATGAAAATTATGAGGGACGATACAAAGAACAACTTTCCTCTATGAGTGAAGTTATTGTCAAGCAAAGTAATTGGCTCGCTAAGGTTTTAGAACTCTTAAAGGCCAAGAACATGAAAAATCAAGCTATATTTTCTCTACAAAAACTTATTAACCTAGAAGGAAACCCTTTATGAAACATTTATTATTAGCCCTAAGCTTATTTTCAAGCCTTCTTTTTTCCCAAGAACTTATTCTTTCAGGAAGTATTATTTCGGACAATGAAAAGATTATTTCTAGTAGATTCATGGGTTTTATCACCGAGGTAATGGTATCAGAGGGGCAAAAGGTTAAAAAAGGCCAAGCCCTATATAGCATTGATTCAAGAGAAATTGATTCTGCCTCACGTCAGGCAGAACTTTCTTTACAAATGTATCAAAACCAGTACACCAATATTTCATTAAACCTTCAAAGACATCGTCGTTTATTAAAAAAAGACATGGTGTCTAAATATGAGGTGGAAAACCTTGAATTAGCCGCTAAAAACCTTGAAGACATGATACTCATTTCAAAGGCACAATTAAGTGAGGTTAAAAACCAATACCAATACCTTCATATGAAAGCCCCAAATGATGGAGTAATCGTTCAAAAAAACATCAAGGTAGGAGAGATGGCTATGCCTGGAACACCTGCTATCATTCTTTCTGACTTAGACCAGCTCAAAGTTAGTGTTGAGATAGCAGAAAGTGATCTTAAGCGAGCTTCTTATAATAAAGAAGTTATCGTCGACATCCCTTCTATGGAACTCACACTTAAAGGTTTTATTAGTGCAATCATTCCAGCTTCTAATCCTATGACACATACCTTTAGACTTAAGATTTCTATTGAAAAAGAAGATTACCCCTTATATCCAGGGATGTATGCCACCATAAGGATACAATAAATGCACCATAATAAAGACATAGCAGGAAAGCTCTCTGAAGCCTTTATACGAAATCCGCTGACCCCTTTATTGGCGGTATTTATTATTATATTAGGCTACCTTAGTTTAGAATTAATGCCACGTGAAGAAAACCCTCAAATGGTAGTGAGTGGTTCAACTATTATTGTGGCCTTACCTGGGGCGAGTGCTAAAGAAATACAAAAAGTCAT
>NZ_JAEMVE010000040.1 GCF_029216045.1 Sulfurimonas sp. MAG313
CATCTTATTGAGCCCGATAATAATGAAATTTATTATTTAAATACAAACTCTATCGCGAGTACAGGCTTTTTAGACTTTGATGATACAGATGGTTTTGGACCAGAAAATATTTTTTATAATGATACTGTTCCAGCAGGTGATTATCTTATACAAGTGGCGCACTATTCAGGCGTAACTCCTACAAATTATGTTGTAACTGTTAAAAACGGAGGGTCTATCCAGAGTTATTCGGGGACATTATCTTTTAGTAAGGAAATTGATGATATTATAACAATAACTAGAAACTAATATTTTTTTATCTCTTGCATCAAGCAAGAGATAAAAAGCACCAGTGTAGCCAGAACTGTGGAAACCTCAATAGTTAAATTAATTTACTAAAGTAATCAAGTGGATTATTCATAATATTTTACATGAATTTAATCAACCACAAAGAACTAACTTCTCATATAAATTACCGTGCGTATCAAGAACCTAACAACACAAACTCCTATAATGGCTAGAATCCAAAAAGTATACATTCTAAATATAGACAGTTTAATGTATCCTCAAAAAGAGTGATATATCACCCCTATTTCATATATTTATATCGAACGAATATTTAAAAGGAAAGACACTACATTATCGATAAAAGCATCATGCTTTCTATCTTTTGTGTAGGCGATATAAAACTTACGAGAAATTTTATATCCTTTGATGCGTGCTTCAAAAATCTTACCCGCAGCTACATCATCAGAAAGTACGTGGCGAGACATTACAGATACAACAGGGCGAGCAGCGCTTGGGTCTGCGTGAGTGATTGATTCTTTAATCGCAGTTGGACTTGAAAGAACACCGATAACGTTAAAGCTAGAACATTCAACACCTATTTCTTCAAATACTTCTGAAGTAAGTTTACGTGTGTGTGAATTTTCATCTCTACAAATCCAGTCAAACTTGTAAAGGTCTTCTTTTTTAAGTTGTTTTGGAAGAGGTTGATTAGAGAAAATAACAAGTTCATCTTCTAACCATTCTCTATAAATGATACCTTCTCTAAAAATAGCCGATTCAATTAAGGCGATATCAATCTTTTTATCTTCAAGTTGATCAATAATATCTTCAGAGTGCGCTACACGAAGATAGACTTCATTATCGATTTTTTCTTTAATCTTTTGTATTTGTGGAGGAATAACATAATTTCCAATAGCAAATGAAGCTCCAAGAACAAAGGTAAATTCTTTATTAATAATTTTAAGTAGATCTTTTTCAGAAGATGAGATAGACTTTTCTAAGCGAACTGCGATTCTATAAAGATCTTCGCCTTCTTTTGTTAACTTAATTCCATTCTTTTTACGTTCAACTATTTTTGTATCTAAGTATTCTTCAATAAATTTAATTTGTTGTGTAACAGCGGGTTGTGAAATCCCTAGCTTAGCGGAGGCTTTAGAAAAACTTTTTTCTTTTATAACGGTCAAAAAAGTGTGTAATTTTGCAAAATCTTTTAACATAATGATTCCTATAAGTAATATTTATATTTGAAAGTATAACTCAAAATTATAAACATTGCAATACTTTTGTAATAATTCATTAGAATTTAGTTATAATCAATATAACTATAACAATAATACTCATCTAAGAGTTTAGATTGATAGAATTAATAAATATTTTTAATTGTTATGAAAGAAGTTGGATCATGCAAGATATTTTTAGTGGTTTAAATGAGGCTCAAAGCGAAGCTGTTAGAAAGATAGATGGACCTATGCTTATTTTAGCAGGGGCAGGAAGTGGTAAAACTAAAACCATCACTTCTAGACTTGCTTATCTTATTGACGAAATCGGAATTCCTGCTGCTAACACCTTAACACTAACCTTTACAAATAAAGCTGCCAAAGAGATGCGAGAACGCGCTCTTAGTATGATTAAACCAACGTCTTATCCTCCTCTTCTGTGTACCTTTCATAAATTTGGTCTTTTATTTTTAAAATTTCACATCTCTAGACTAGGACGTAAAAACAACTTTGTGGTTATTGATACCGAAGATAAAAAACGTATTATTAAAAAATTTAATTCCGAAGTTCCTGTACCCCTCATTGCAAGTGAAATCTCTCGATATAAAAATTCTTTGCTGACGCCTGATGAAGCGTACGCTCAAGCTGAATTAAAAAACTATAAGGCTATTGCTAAGATATATGAACAATATGAAGCGCATTTACTTGAAAACAACCTTGTAGATTTTGATGATTTACTTGCCCTTACCTATAAGCTTTTAAATGAGAATGATGACTTAGCTAAAGAAACAAGTGAAAAGTATCAATATGTCATGATTGATGAGTACCAAGACACCAACGAGCTTCAATTCAGACTGCTTCAAAAACTTTGCCATTCTCATGATAACCTTTGTGTTGTTGGAGATGATGACCAGAGTATTTACGGGTGGCGTGGGGCGAATATTCGAAATATTATTGAGTTTGATAAAGATTTTAAAAACACACATATTGTGAAACTTGAAAATAATTATCGTTCAACGGAACCTATCTTAAATGCCGCCAATGCTCTTATTGAACATAACAGAAACCGTTTAGGAAAGAAGCTTATTGCGACTAAAGGCAAGGGAAAAGAGATTACAACAATTTCTTCACATGATGAGGGTGAAGAGGCAAACAAGGTAGCTAATGCCATCTCAAAACTTCTTCACTCAGGCACTAAGGCAGAAGATGTAGCCGTGTTGTACCGTATCAATGCGCTTTCTCGGTCTCTTGAAGAGGGTCTTGCTCGTCATAGAGTACCTTATAAACTTGTTGGAGGTTTACGCTTTTATGATAGAGCTGAGATAAAAGATCTTATCTCTTATCTTAGAATAGCTACTAATGTGCATGATAGCTTTTCTCTTAAACGTATCATCAACAAGCCCAAACGTGGTTTAGGAAAGGCCACTGTGGATAAGCTTGAATTAGCTGCCATGAACGCAGCTAAGTCTATCTTTGAATACATAGACACTAGCAGTAATGAAGAACTAGAAGCTCTTATAAAAAAGAAAAATACACTAACCGTTAAAAAACTTGCACAAACGATCAAGGCAGTCGCTAAAACGGCGCAAGATGGAACGTATGATTTTATAGATGTTTTAGAAGAAAGTTTTAGTATCAAATCTATTTACGAAAACATGCCCGATGCTAACGATAGAATTGCTAATATTGACGAATTTTATGGTTTATTTAGAGACTTTATTAAACAAAATCCTAGTACAAGTTTGGATGAATTTTTAAACGAGCTTACCTTACAAAGTGACCAAGATCAGGTTGAAGGTGAAAGTATTTATATTATGAGTATTCACGCTGCTAAGGGCTTAGAATTTAAACATGTTTTTATTATAGGACTTGAAGAAGGCTTTTTACCTCTAATAGGAGATGGCTCAGACACAGAAGAAGAAAGACGTTTAGGATATGTAGCCATCACCAGAGCAGAACAAGAACTAACTATGAGTCATGTTGCTAGTAGATTTTATAAGGGAAGACGAACCGAGCTAACGAAAAGTCGCTTTTTTAAAGAGACCGGTTTATGCCAAGGTTCTTTTATCTTAGAAAAAAACACAAGTTTTAAAAAAGGCGATTTAGTTCGTCATAAAATTTTTGGAGCAGGACGAATTTTGGGAGTTTCTAAGGCAGGGAAAGATTTTAAACTTAATATCAACTTTGGTGGGTCTCATAGAGATATTCTATCCTCGTTTGTCGAGAGGTTATAGTGAATAAAATCTTTGTAGCCTACAAGCCTACAGGCTTAAGTTCAAACCAATACTTAAGTAGACTAAAACGAAAGTATAATGTTAAGAAAGCTGGGTATTCAGGTACTCTTGATCCTTTTGCTAAGGGCTGTTTAATCATTGCCTTTGGAAATTTCACTCGTTTTTTTAGATTTTTAGACAAAACACCTAAGGTATATCGAGCTACTCTTTGGCTTGGCGCAAAGTCTGATACCTTAGATATTGAACATGTTACTAATCCAAAGGTACTTGAACCTTTTAAAGAAGAAGCAATTTTATCTATTTTAGAAGGTCTTAAAGGTGAACTTGAATACGAACCTCCTATCTTTTCAGCTAAAAGAATCAATGGTGTTCGTGCCTATGACTTAGCAAGAGCAGGTAAAAAAGTGGAACTTAATAAGATACATTCCACCATTTATGATATAAAATTAAATCATTATTGTCATCCCTTTGTCACCTTTGAAGCTACGGTGAGTGAGGGAACGTATATCCGGTCTTTAGGGAAAATGATTGCAGATAAGCTTGGAGTAGATGGCGCATTAAGTGCATTAGAGAGATTAAGAGAAGGAAGCTTTAGCTATAATAATGAAATTCCGATTTCTCCCCTTGATGCTTTGAACATGAAACGCATAAAATTTAGCGGAGATATGAACGATATATGGCTTGGTAAGAAGATATCTTTAGAAAGTTTAAGTATTCACGATGAGGGTACTTATCTTTTACATAATGAAAAACTTGCCGCTGTTTTAGAAATAAAAGATAAAAAAGTTTCATACTTATTAAACAAGGTAGACTTATGTTAGTTCTTTCACGTAAACTTGAAGAAGCCATATGGATTGGTGATAATATCAAAATCAAGATTATGGGCATAGAAAAAGGCGCGGTTAAACTTGGGATAGAAGCACCCTCTGATATAACTATATTAAGACAAGAGTTAAAAGACGCGGTAGCCCATTCTAATAAGCAGTCTTCTAATACCACCGAGCAATTAGGTGATTTACAAGACTTTATGCGTTCATTTAATAAATAAGTTCTAAGACAATGAAAAGATACAAGGCCTTTGCAAAAGTCAATATTTTTTTAAAAATAACAGGGAAGCGCGGTAACTATCATGAGATATTTTCACGCTTTATGAAACTTCCTCATCTTTATGATGAACTATGTTTTGAGGCTAAAAAAGAACCAGGTTTTGTTCTTTTAGGAAATTTCACCTGTGAAACGAAACAAAACACCATTTATAAAGCCTATGTAGCACTCTTAGAAGCAACCCAGTCAAAATCCCTGGCAAAGCTTATTGAAAGTTACTCCATCAAGGTTACAAAAAGCATCCCCTCTTTTGCAGGTTTAGGAGGTGGTTCTTCAGACGCGGCGTGTTTTTTAAAAATGTGTAATAAGACCTTAGACTTAGGACTAAGTCTACATGAACTTGCAAACATTGGCAGTAACATAGGTGCGGATGTGCCTTTTTTTATTTACGACTATAACTCAGCTAATGTTTCAGGCATAGGTGAAATAGTTGAAGAATTTGATGAAGAATTCTTAAACCTTGAGATCACAACCCCTAAGGTTTTAGGTTCAACACCAAAGGTATATCAAGCCTTTAGAGCAAGTTTTTATAAGGAATTGGGTTCAGATGAGTATGCAAGACTTTGCGTACAAAGTTCAAAAGAAATTTTAGATTCGTACAGTATTTCAGATGCGAATGACCTGTTTAAGCCAGCCTTGCATTTATATCCAAAATTAAAAGAATCCTACCAAAAAGGCTGGTTCTTCTCAGGAAGTGGAAGTACTTTTTTTAGGATAAAACCTTAAAAGAAGCAATGTAACAATAATTAAACAAATGAGGTACTGCCTTTAGTGACGGGGACATGTCTCAACTATTTCCACTAAATGTGGAAAAAGTGGAGCCGTGTCCCCCTTAAGCTAAATAACCCAGTCACCATTTAAGGAAAAATATATGGGCGAAACCATAGCTAAAAACAAAAAGGCCTACCACAACTTCACTATAGAAGAAAAGCTAGAAGTTGGTATAGAGCTTCAGGGTTCAGAAGTCAAAGCTCTCAGAAAAGGCCGTGCGCAAATAAAAGAGTCTTATGTACGTTTTATCAAAGGTGAACTCTTTTTGATGAACTCTCATATAGGTATACTCGATACAACCCACGCTTATTATAAACATGATGAAAGACGAGTTAGAAAACTTCTTTTACATAAAAAACAATTAGCAAAATTTGCAAGAGCTGTGGACAGAGATGGGATGACTATGGTGTGTTTAAGTCTATACTTCAACCACAAAAATCTTGTTAAAGCACAAATAGCCACGGCTAAAGGTAAACAACTTCATGATAAAAGAGCCGACTTAAAGGCTAAAGATATGAAAAGAGATGTTGCACGTTCATTAAAGGACTATTAGAGTAATTTAAACCAATGTGTCACTTCTCTTATGAGGGTGGCTTGTTTACGTCGTTTAAAGTGATCAGAGATATCAAAATCAGGTTTTGAATGCCCCTGTTTATATTCATTAATAAAAAAAGCATATTCATCTTCTTGCATCGCCGATATCTCATAACTAACTTTGTGAAAGTTCCCCTCTTCTTTTCTTTTTATTTCATTCAGATTAATACTTCCATATCTGTCTTCTTTTTCTAGGGTCATATTCATCTCTATATAAGCACGCATAGTCGCTAAGGTGTGTTCTACTTGCTTCGTCTGCTCATTACCTTTTATAAGACTAGAAAGCTCTTTTGTATAGCCCCATTCCCCATTAACATCTAACTCTGTATCAAAGGCAGCTTTGATGACTTCTTTGATACTATCACCCGGTTTAATTTCTTTAAATTTCTTCATTTTTTATCTTTTTTACTGTATAAGGATTTTAGAGGTGCCCTTTACATTTATTGTACATAAATATTCATAAAGCTTTACCTAAACTGTGATATCATTTCCATAATAAAAGAAAAGGATATATGTGAAAAAGGTTTTATATTTTTTATCTTCTTAGTCAACTTAGGAGCTCAAAATCTACTTGAAAAAATGCCTGTAGATAAGATGCAATTTTCCCTAGGGAGCTATTTTGTAGGTTCCAATAATACAAATATAAATGTAAAATCTCATGATGGTCTTAATTTTGGAATCAACATGTAAGAAGCGGTAGATTTAAAAATAGACCTTGCCAGTATATCGATTGATGGATATTATAGATTTAACCCTAAACATAGAATTGAATTCGCTTATAACTCCATCAGAAGCAAGGGAAATACCATTAATGACCAAATACTATTTCCAGGTACAGGCTTTGAAATTCCTATAAATTCTGGTGTGAAATCAAATTTCAATCTTGATATTACTCAAATTATTTACACCTATTCTTTTCACCATACTAAGAAGGTTGAATTAGGAGTAAGTGCAGGCTTACATATCACAGCCGTTGACTTTGCTCTTTCCCCCATACTTGAGGGAACTTCTACAGATATTAAGTTTAAACTAGCACCCCCTTTACCTGTTATTGGAGGAAGATTAAATTATCATATAACTCCAAAATGAAGTGTGTTAAGTAAGGTAGATATTTTTGCGATTTCTCTTGCCCTAGATTTAGAAGGGGCTCAAAATGTTGACGGGACAACAGGATATATGTCAAATCTAACACTCTCAACCCAGTACCGATTTTTTGAAAACTTCAGCGTAGGTCTTGGTCTTAATTCATATTTATTGGACTTCAATATTGTTCGAAAAATAGATTATGACTTAGGTCTGCGTGAAGATATCATCGGACTTAACGCCTTCGCTTCCTTACATTTTTAAACGTATCAACTAACTATCTTCTTAGAAATATTTTTTAAGGAGTTTCAGTTTTTATGCTTTTACCTCACCTTAATCAGATAAAGACTATCATCGCGTATTATGAAACTCTCAGATAAACAAATTAATAGCTATAATCAAAATGGCTTCTTATTATTAAAAAAATTTGCAGATTCACATGTATGTGATTCTATCTATAAAAAAGCTCTTGAGCATCTAAACAAACACGTTGAACCTATAGAAAGTGAAGAAGAGTACCTTGGGACAGATACTTCTAACTCAACAGTTCGCCGTCTTAGACAAGTGTATGATAGAGAAGTTGTCTTTAAAGATTGGATGCATAATAAAGATATCTTAGCTATTTTAGAACAATTACTTGGGAAAAATCCTAAACTGCTTTTAGCCCACCATAATTCTATTATGACGAAACAAGCCTATAAAAGTTCTATCACTACCTGGCATCAAGATATTCGCTATTGGAATTACCAAAATGATGAGCTTCTTTCAGTTTGGCTTAGTTTAGGAAATGAATATTTAGAAAATGGACTTTTAGAATTTATTCCTGGTTCTCATAAAATGAAATTTTCTGCCGAACAGTTTGATCAAAAATCTTCTTTCAGAGATGATTTAAAACAAAATCAAGAGCTTATTTCAAAACGAGTACATTATAATTTAGAACAAGGTGATATCGTTTTATTTCATGCGAAAACCTTGCATTATGCCCATCAAAACAAGACAGATAAGGCAAAAATTTCTTTTGTATATTCCCTTCGTTCCAATACCAACTTACCCATAAAAAATACAAGAAGTGATTTTAAAGAAATAAGTCTATAAATTTATTTTGTACTTTTAATAGAAAAAGATTATAAAACAGATAAGATTTTTGAGGCTGATACTTATGTAAATATAAGTTTTTAAGAATTTAGAGAAGTCTATCGTGCACTATTCTTTTTAACATACTAGGCATAGAGCCTAGTAAATTTCTTTAGTGTAAGTCTTTCCACACTTGTTTTTTCCATAAATACGCAGCAAGAATAAAAAATATCATGTAAATCATCACATACATTCCTACACGGTTTCTCTCCGCCTTTGTAGGATCTCCAGCTTCTTCAAGGTAGGCTACAACTTTTTCAGCTGTTTGCGCGTTTACACCTACTCTAGGCATAGACGTTCCAAGTAGAAGTTGTTGAGGATCTTCAACAAAGGTAGAAATATAATGATGTCCACGAGAGCGGATATACATAGATAAATCAGGAGGAAGTTTTCCCATATATGTTTTTAATCCATCTTGATAATCAAGTTGCTTAATTTCAAAGGCTAATGTTTCTTGTTTATGCTTAAAGTTTTCTGTCTCACCTACGGTAGTCCACTTCTTATAACGCATATTATGACAACGTCCACAGGTATCTTCAAATGCCATCTTTGGTGTAATCGTTTCTGCCTTAGGAGCACTTGCTAACATATAATCAACTACATTAACAATATCTTCATCACTAGAGACCATGTACTTAACCGAATCCATAGGATGTGGACGAGCATCTGAAAACTTATGATCAACATTAGATACCATAGCTGGGTTTTTAATCAAGCCAATAAGATAAGCTCTATCATACATTGCGCCTGCATTAACCAAAGAAGGAGGAGTCACGCCACCCATGGCAGGAGCATTTGGTATGTGACAGCTTGTACAATTAACAAACTGTGCCTCACCTACTTCAATATCACCCTTAAGTGCTGAAATACGTTTTACATCAGACCAAAAAGCTTGTTTAACTGCGAGTCTTGCCTTAGACTTAGAAATATCTGCTTCAACGCCAGCAATTTTCTTAGCATCCGGTTTTTCAGCTGACTTTTCAGTTTCTAAGTCTTCGTTTAATTTAACAATCTTTTCATTTACTTCATTAATGTCACTTGAGCCATCATATACAAAGTCTTTACTTTCCACATGAGGATGCATCACACCATGAGCAAAAGGCTCAACAAGATAATACGTTAAAAGTGAAAAGGCAACAACAACGCTTAAAATATATAATTCTTTTTTCATCCATTGTTCCTTATAATTTTTTTTCTGATTTTGTGATAAATGGAAGCGCTATCCATAAAGCAAAAAACACAAGTGCCGCTACAAAACCAATGGTGCTAAAGGCACCTTCAGGAGGGAGTTTCCCCATAGCCGTTAAGACGATTAAATCCACTACCATAATCCAAAACCAAATTTTAAAAGGCCCACGACGAGAAGCAGGAGCTACATTTGGGCTTCTATCTAAAAATGGCAAGGCAAAGAAAATAACTTGCGCTATTGCAAAGGCTATTAAACCAACATCTTTAGAAAAAGGACGTAAAATCTCATACGACCACAAGAAATACCATTCAGGATAAATGTGTGCTGGCGTTACTAAACCATTGGCCGGGTCAAAGTTTACAGGATCCATAGCAAAACCATATTGCCAGAATACAAGATAGAAAAAGAACATTAAAAAGATAGATACAACAAACATATCCTTAGCCATAAAATCGTTTCCAAAACGAATAACCTTAGCATTTTTAGCATCTCCATCTAGATACTTTTTAGACTCTGCTTCAAAGTCAATCTCATCACCATCTTGGTTGTTTACATGAGGAATACGTAGCGCTGCAAAGTGAATTCCAATTAAACCAATGATAGCAAGTGGTAGTAAAAGCACATGCAACATAAAGAAACGATTTAAAAAGGCTTGACCTGGAACATAATCCCCTCTAAGCCATTCAACTACGCCATTAAGTTCTAAAGAACCTGCTGAGAATAGATTGGTGATAACCATACCTGCCCAATAAGACATTTGTCCCCAAGGAAGCATATACCCTGAAAATGCTTCAGCAGAAAAGGTTACAAATAAAAGCATACCTGAGATCCAAATCATCTCACGGCCTTTCTTATATGAACCGTAATAAATTCCCGTAAACATATGGATGTATATGATAAGGAAAACAACAGATGCCGCAACACCGTGAACATGTCTCCATAACCAACCATAACCAACTTCTCGC
>NZ_JAEMVE010000041.1 GCF_029216045.1 Sulfurimonas sp. MAG313
TATATTGATGGGAAAAGAGATAAAAGTAAAATCGCTTATAAAAGTTTAACACTTGTCAAATAATTTTTATAAAAAACATCTTTCTTTATTAAGCTCATTTGTTCTAGTTTTTTTGTTAGCTACAACTGCTTATGCGAGTGATGAGAAAATTCTTTCTTTTTTTAAAGAAAATATTAAAAATTCAAAGATAATGTCAGAACTTGGATTGCCTCTTAATAAAGAAAGATGCTTCTTATAAAAATTATTTGACAAGTGTTAAACTTTTATAAGCGATTTTACTTTTATCTCTTTTCCCATCAATATAGATAACAGGGGTACTGACTACCATATGTTGCTGAGCAACTAATAAGTCATATTTTAAAATATCTGAAGCTTCTTCATTTTTCATATCAGAAGGTGATATTTTTGTGTTAAACTTTGCATTAAAGACATTTAAAATTTTATTAATATTTGGTTCCATAACATTAATATCTAACTTATATATACCTAATAATGCCTCTTCGTGTCCTTGTGACTGCGCAATAATAGCAGCTTTAACTACAGGGATAGATGCAGGATGAACATTTTCTAAAGGCGCGTGGTAATAATAGACACGAAAAGTTTTAGGATACTTTTTCATGTACATCATTAGTTCAGGAACATATTTTCGACAAAATGGGCAAAGAGGATCTGAAAAAAGAACAATCTTATGTTTAGCATTTTTATTACCAAATAAAAGGTGTTTTTTATCATAATACTTTTCATTAAAATCTGGTGCAAGACTGGTGTTTAACTTATCTCCACTGTCTAAATCAAAAAGTTCTGAAGTAACCATACCATTTCCAACAAAATAAATAGAACGTTGAAATACTGGTTTTTCAACACCATTTGCCTTTGTAATTGCATTAAGATTTACAACATAAGCTTCCCATCCTTTTGGTCTGTCTAGCTTCATTGTTGTCACTATTTTTATATCTAAAGAGATTATTTTAGGATTGTTTCCTATGCCTCTTTGTAAAAACTTAATCACCTTTGCCTCATTTGAATCGCTGGCAAATGTAACACTACTTATTAATATCATTATGGTAAAAAATTTAAAAAAGAGTGACATAGAAAATCCTTTGAATTATTTAATTAATTTAACGTTTTTATACTTCATTTTTGAGTTATCTTTAACTCCATCAAAAAATACAGTAGGGGTTCCATTTACCAGATGTTCTTGAGCAACACTCATATCGTGTTTTAAGTGCTTTTGTGCAAACACACCATTAATATCTTTGACTGTTATTTTTGTGTTTTGTACTTTATTGAAAACATCAAGTATTTTTTGTTGATTGGTTTCGTGGCCATCAACCTTTACGCGGTACATCCCTTCAATGATGCCTTTTTTACCTTGAGCCTCTGCAACATAAGCTGCCTGCACTAAAGTCACAGCTGCTGGATGTAAGGATTTAAGAGGAAAATGATAATAATACAAGGCAAAAGTTTTAGGATATTTTTTCATATATTTTAAAGCTTCAGGCACATAGGTTCGACAAAATGGACATAAAGGATCTGAAAATATAACTACTTTATGCGCAGCATCTTTATTGCCATATATACGGTGTTGTTTGTCATAGTATTTAGTATTAAACTTAGGTGAAACCGTATTACTTAACTTTTCACCTGTTTTTACATCATATAAGTCTGTGGTAATGGCGCCACCACCTACAAAATAAATAGAACGCTGAGAAATTTCTCGTGTTTTTCCAGCGCCAGCCTTAGCTCTACCATCTAGTTGAATTATATACGCTTCCCAACCTTTGGGTGTATTCATTGGTATTTTATTCACAATTTTTATATCTAATGAAATAATATTTGGATTAGAACCAATCCCTTTTTTTAAAAAATTTACTATATCTTTATCACTAGCACTGACTAAACTACCTAAGCTTAGTATCGTTAGAAACAATTTCGACATCAATGACATTATCTTCTCCTTGAGGGTTATTTACATGGCAATTGCCACTTTTTTTATTTACTTTACTTACAATGAGTGCGGTAAATACAGAAAACTGCATTAATACACCAATTACGTCACTAAAAATTCCGGGTAATATCAAAAATATTGCACCTAAGAGAGCAAAAATATTTAATTCTTGGAACTCTTTCATCGTTATACAGTTATTTGACATGGCTTTCAAGCTTTCTATCATGGTTGTTTTGACATTAAGCAAAAGCATTATACCAATAAAACCTGAGAACATTATCTCAGAAAAGACACCCAAACCACCTATCATTTCAGCAATTTGAACAGAAAACATCACTTCAATAAAAAGATAAATGAAAAAATACATCACTTTAACAACTCACTTAAATGAGACAACAACTCTTCTTTAGCTACTTCTGTCTTTTCTTCCGCCTGCCTTGGCGCAATTTGCACAGTTCCATTTACAAGGTTTTTACCTACAATGACTGTATATGGGAAACCAATAAGTTCTGCGTCTTTCATTTTAAAGCCAAAACGTTCTTTTCTATCATCAATAATAACTTCAACGCCTTGAGAATTCAGTTCTTCATATAGATTTTCAGCATAAGCCATTTGTTCTTCATCTTTTATATTTGAAATAAGAATATTAACCGTATACGGAGCCGTAGACGCTGTCCAGATACAGCCTTTATCATCATTATTTTGCTCAATCACAGCAGCCATTAAACGTGACACACCCATTCCATAGGTTCCCATGATCATATCTTGAGACTTTCCATTTTCATCTAAATAGGTACACCCTAGAGGTTTAGTATAGGTTGTGCCTAGCTTAAATATGTGCCCAACTTCTATCCCTTTTGTTAAAGAAAGTTTACCTGAACATTTAGGACAATTATCGTCGCCTTTTAAATCTATTATATTTGTGTACGCTGGTGCTTCTGCTTCATCATCTTTTTCGTCTAAATCCATATAAATTTCAATATTTGAACCATATTCACAGGAATCACAAACAGCTAAAGTATCTTCACCACTGTTTGCAATCACCATAAGTTCTTTAGAGCCTGATCCACCAATAGAACCAGAATCCGCTTCAACAACTCTAAAATCTAATCCTAAACGCGAAATTATAGTTTTGTACGTGGCTTCCATAACTTCAAATTCTCTATCTAAGTCCTCTGTTGAGCTATGAAAACTATAGGCATCTTTCATCAAGAATTCACGACCACGCATTATTCCAAAACGAGGTCGTGCCTCATCACGAAACTTTGTTTTTATTTGATAAACATTAATAGGAAGTTGCTTATAAGAGTTGATTTTATTTCTAATGATATTAACCATCATCTCTTCATGTGTTGGACCCAAAACAAAAGAGTTATCTTTTCTATCTTTAAAACGAAGCAATTCTTTTCCAAACTTATCTGCACGACCACTTTCTTCCCATAATTCCATAGGAGTAACAAAACTAAGTTCTACTTCTTGAGCATACACATTTGCCATCTCTTCATGAATAATAGTTTCTATTTTTTTAAGAACACGCTTACCTAAGGGGAGGTAGTTGTATAAACCACTCGCCACTTGAGAAATAAATCCTGCTCTAGAAAGGTAAATATGACTGGCTAAAACAGCTCCTGTTGGTGCTTCTTTACTGGTTGGAGCGTATAATCTTGAAAATCTCATTTTTACCCTTTATTGTTATCGTTTAATTCACATATATATTGCATAGAACTCATTAATGTGTCTGCATCTAAATCATGTGAGGCTTCTCTCATCCGCTTTGTTACATCATGTAAAAAACGTTTTAAAACTTGTTCGTTCATCTTTAATGCTTGTTTTTCATATTCTTTAGGAATGTAACCACTTTTAATTGCCCGTGTTGTTTCTTCATCTGCGCATTTCATAGCCTTGATATACACCTCTTTTATAAAAGGCTCAATACTCAAAGATTGAAGCCAATTGAAAAATTCTTGGGTATATTTTCCTACAATGGAGTAACATAACTTAGCCTCATCTTCTCTAAGTGCTATATTTTCACTGACTATATTTTTCAAATCATCAATTCGATAAATATGAAGTCCTGAAATTGAGCTGTCGTCTATATCACGAGGTATAGCCATGTCAAACCAGTGTCGCTCAAAAGAACATGCCTTGAGCATATCGGATTTAATAATAGACTCAGAAGCCCCTGTAGCCGTAAAAATAAAATCAAATTCATTAATACTTTGGGCTAAGGTGTCAAAGGGTTTGACCGATACATTTTCTCCACATTCATCCGCTATTTTTTGTGCCTTAGAGAAGGTTCTGTTCATAATAGTACATTTACAACCAGCCGAAGTAAGGTGCTTTGCACATAAACGACTCATTTCCCCTGCTCCTATTATTAAGGCAGTTTTGTCTTTTATTGTAGAAAATTTAGACTTAACCTTAGAAACAGCCACGCTAGCAATAGAAACGGGCTTAGAAGAGATAGAGCTTTTATTTCGAACTTCTGCTGCGCATTTAAAGGCATAGTGCATAGCTCTTGATATTTTTTGCTCACAAAACTTGTTGTCATTTGCGAACTTAAAAGCATCTTTTAGTTGGCCCACAATTTGTGTTTCACCCACTACCATAGAATCTAAAGAAGACGCAACATTAAAGAGGTGGTGCATAGCCCCTTGGTCTTCTAATATATCAGCTCGCCCTTCAAGTTCTTGTATTTGTATGTTTGCATGAGAACTTAAAACTAAAAAGATATACTCTGTCGCTTCTAATACATTTTCTACCGAACATAAAACTTCTAAACGATTGCACGTTGATACAATCATGCTTTCATATATGGTATTGTGATCTGTTAGTAAAGAAAGACATTTTGAAAGGCTCTCTTCATCATTTAATGCAAGTTTTTCACGGATCTCTAGCGTGGTATTATGGTGTGAAAAACTGATTAAAAGGTAGTGCATTAGAACTCTCTACTCATCATGTCCTCTAAGATACCCACTAACTCAGGTTCATTATGTTTAGTCATAATAGTAATGGCTTCATCACTAAGATTTCTAGCTAGTTGATAAGAGCGTTCAACACTTTTATGCTCTTTCATCTTTGTTTTTATCCATAAAGAATCCAAAGGTTCAAGTATTTGCAAATGTGCTTTTTCTAAGCGATTTTTATCTTCTAAATTTAAACTTGTATGTAAATACATATAAGGAAGTGTTGTTTTCCCTTCTTTATAATCATTAAGGGCCGGTTTTCCTAAGGTTTTTTCATCCGATACAATATCTAAAATATCATCAATTATTTGAAAGGCTAGGCCAAGATTTTTTCCATAAAGCTTATAATCATGTTCGTCTTTACCTACTAAAAAGGCTGCCGCATATGCGGTCACCTCAATTAAAGAAGCAGTTTTTTTGTAAATCATATCCAGATAAGCATCTTCATTATTATTAAAACTCTCACCCATTTTAACATCTAAGTATTCACCTATGGACAAGGTTGTTACAGAAGCAGCCACTGATTGAGCAATCTTATCATCAAAGGCAACCAATTCAGTAAATGCCTTTGAATATAACACATCACCCATCATTACAGCGATTTTAGAGCCATCACTTGCATTAATAGAAGTGACACCACGTCTTGTCAAGGCTTCATCTATTACGTCATCATGTAAAAGGCTAGCCGCATGAATAAGCTCAATAACTGCAGCTAATTTAATAGACTGCTGAGTTTCTCCTGCAATCTTTAAAACCAACTTTGCACGTAAACGTTTACCATGAGGTAAATGAGTGAAAAGTTCATATATTTCATCGTTTTGTAATTCTTTAATCCATGTTAACATACATTGTTCAACAGCTTTTAGCATCAATTATTATTTACTTTCTTAGTGGTTTTACTTCAACCAAGGCTCTTGATTCTGGGTCATCTAGAAAGATGTCAAAATAAGCACTTGAAGTTGTATAGTCATACTTTTTAAATACTAGATACAAATAAGGGTCGCGCTTATAAGCGGACTTTTTAGGTAATAACCGTACTTTATAGGTATCTTTTTTATAATGTTTGTACAAAACAAACTGGGAACTACGCTCATTATAATTAAGATGAACGACAAGTCCATCACCCGCAAACAAGGTCCACCTAAATCGCAAAACACGTAGTATTTGTTGTTCTTTAATTGTAATAGTTTGAAACTCGTCTTTTTTAAGAATAAATTCTTTTGAATAACTCCATTGCCCTGCTTGAACTAAAACAGCAAGGAAAATAAATAAAAAAACAATGCGACGCATCTATTCACTTTTAGACAATACAATATTCACACAAATAATATAGGTATTTTTTGTATGAACATCAACATAATCTATTGGCAAAAAGACATTATATTTCATTATGCGAATCTTTCTTTTTAAATAAGGCTGAATAATTTTTCACAAGTATACTTCCTCTTAAAATTTTTAGATTATACCATAGCTAACTTATATTATGGAACTTAATCTAAACAGGTTTTTATCGAAATTAAGTTTTAAATACTTCACTTAATTCAAGTGGTATTTTTGATACCTTTGAGCTTTTTAAACAAACAAGTAATACTTCCATAGTAAAAAGAGTTTCATTTCTTTGATTGTTCACGACTTGAAGTAATTTTAATGAAGCATTTGTTTGTTTTAGCACACTGGTGTGAATTTCAAGTTCATCGCCAAAAAACCCAGGGTTTATATAATCGGCTAAGATACTTTTCACAACAAAATGGTAATCTTTGTAGACGGGAGAAAGACCTTGTTCAAAAAATATTTCTGATCGTGCTCTTTCGCATAAGTTTAAATACTTTGAGTGGTAACAATACCCACCTATGTCCACATCTTCATAATAAATTCGGCAATGATAAACCTTAGTTGTTTTCATAGATTCTTGTTCTATACGGGTAGTTCTAATACACGTTTAATCTCAGTTTTAAGCTCTGGCATAATATTTTCAGCCTTATTAGCCATCCATTCAAGGTAAGATCTGTCTTCACCTACAACGTCTGCAGGGGCCTTTCCTTTATACTTTCCAAAACCAATAACTAGAGAAGCCTTGTCTTTCATGAGGTCATAATAGTACTGAAAACTGTATTTAAGGTCTTGGTCAAGGTCAAAGGTGTCTAGCATATACGATAGGCTTCTTCTTTCACTAACCGCAACTTCTTCAATACGTTTTCCCTTATGTTTTCCAAAGGGCATAACATCCATTAGGATTGGTTTGGAACACATCTCAATCATCTTGGATTCATCTGGTGCGTCCTCATGTTCTAATAAATAGTCATAAAAATTTTTAAGAACGATCACGTCGCCTAGTGCATCATGAGCAGCAATTTCTACGCCTAACTCTTTCATTTGAGCCGCTTCTTTTTTATATAAACCATTGGCGTATCTATTATATTGTAAACCATGAGCATCATCATGAAAAAAGAATCTATGAATTCTAAAAGTATCAATAAGTTGCATCTTAGACTCAAAACCTTCTTTAGAAAGCATACCAAGGTCAAACTCGGCACTTTGAATAACAATAAGATTATCAGGAGTATTAAGCTCATGCAAACGTTTATATCCAAGGAGTTCTGTACAAGCAGGTTTGCCAACAAGCTCTTCAGGTGTAATATGATGAATAGCCATTGCGTCAAACTTAATAGCTAAGGGTGCCTCACAAAATTCATTATGTACTTCTTCTATTTTACCTTGTGCGTCTGTTACTATATAAGAGAGCTGAATAATACGGTCTTCTTCAAGTACTCCTGTGGTTTCTGTATCTAAAATGATAATTTTGTTTACGGGCATAAGCCATCCTAGTCAAGGGCAAGATCTAAAAACCCTATAATAATTTATAAAAGGATAGCCAAAAAAGGCTTGTGAGAAGATTACCTTATTTTTTATCTCCATCAAAATGAAAGGCACCTGGGTAATGAGAACTTGTATCTGTTTCTTGAGTTACAATTTCTATATCTAATTCAGGTTCTTTCTTAGAGGTTGATGTATTCATATCAATTTCTAAGACTTGCACTTGGGGTTCACTTATAGTTCGTTCAACTTCTTTAAGGTTTTTAATATCTTCTGCTAAGGTTCTACTCTTCATACGTAAATGATTTACCTCTTCTGTCATAACATCTGCTTTAATATGTTCTTGATTAAGTTCTTGAGTGATCATTTCTTTTTCTGTGGTTACACGTTGAATAACTTCATTTAAGTGGAGCACTTGCTTGTCTAATTCAGAGTTTTTACTTTCTAGGTTTGTATTGTTTGCAAGCAGTTGCGTTCGTTCATCATTAAGATTTTGGTGAAGGTTTTGCAAGCCTTGATGGTCAAATTCAAGTTGTTTGATGCTTTTATGAGCTGTTTCTAACTTGTTTTGCACCTGTAATAACTCGTTTTGAGCGGTATGCATCTTTGCAGAAGCTTGCATTTTTTCTTGTGTGATTTCTCCATGTCTGTGAACCAAACGTTCATTTTCGCTTCGTAAAAATCCTTCATCCCCTTGATTATTTTGATCTTTACTTAGCTGCTCTTTTAAATTTTGGATTTGTGAGAGTAAGGCACTGTTATCTCCAGAGTTTGCACTTTGTCCATTTTTCTCATGCAATTGTCTTTGGTGCATAGCACTATTAACTAAGGTTAAAGCCGAGTTTTCATCTTTTAAAGCCTTGTTTTGTACTCGTAATTCTTCCAGTTCAAGTGACATTTTTTCTGTTTGTTGATTAAGAGCTTCTCGTCCAACACTTGCTTTTAATTGCTGAGTGTCTGCTTGATTTTTTTGCTCAGAAAGACTTTCATTTAAATCTTTAACACGGCCATTTTCAGCCCTGACTTCAGAAAAGTCATTATTTAAGTGGCTTAGCTCTTCAGACTTTTGTCTTAATTGATCGCTTACAACTACATTTAATTCTCTTAATGTCAATTTTTCTGTTTCAAAACCTTCTAAGGCTGTTTTACCTAAGTAAATCTCATCTTGTATTTGCTCTTGAAGTTTTTGTTTTTCATCTTGCAAGATAGAAATATCATTATCTAGGTTTTGCGTTTTACCTTCTAGCGCAGCTATTTTAATCTCATATTTTTCTAGCTGATTTAGTGCGGGTTGTAAACATTCTGGTAAATTTGACATATTTTATCCCTAATCGTAGTACCTAATATAAGTAAAGCATATACTAAAAAGGTAAACGATTGTCTAAAATGAAGGACATAAGGAAAGAATTTAGAAGTTATCGCTTATTTTATACAATAAGTGACAATTTATCACGAAGACCCTATATGAAGGTCTTAAAAACAGGACGTGTTAGAGACTAGGGTTAATTACCTCGGCCACTTCTAGGCCAAAGCCTGATAAACCAACAAAGTCTGTTTTCGTAGCAGAGCTTAACAAACGCATATGTTTTACCCCTAGGCTTTTTAAGATCTGCGCACCTATTCCATATTCTTTCATAGCGGTATTGTGGTGGTTTGGCTGGTTGATAAAGACTAAGACGCCTGAGTTTTGTTTTAGATATGAAATAGAATCAATAAGCTGAGTATACTTTTCTTCATGCGATAACAATTCAAAATCCGAAATTACATTATGCACTTTTACATTAGCTATTTCACCTGCATTATGGAAAACTATAGCCGTATGCTCAATATCTTCATGGTCTGTAAAGGTATGTTTATTAACCTTAGTACTAAAAAATTCTGTTTCTTCTTCTGTAACATTTTTGATAAGACTTTCATTAGCTAATCTATACTCAACAATATCAGAAATATATACAATCTTTTGATCATGCTGTGCGGCAAAAATTTCTAAGTCATCACGCCTTGCCATCGTCCCATCATCTTTAATAATCTCACATATTACAGAAGACTCAGCTAAACCGGCTAAACGACATAAGTCAACCGATCCTTCTGTATGCCCTGTTCTAATTAATGTCCCACCATCTTTGGCGATAAGGGGAAAGATATGGCCTGGCTTAACAAGTTCAATAGCGCGACTAAGTGGATTAGCCAAAATTTTTATAGTCATATCCCGTTCTGCCGCGGATATACCTGTTTCAGCGTCAACAGCGTCAACCGAAACTGTAAAGGCGGTCTCATACATTGAGTTGTTGTTACTTACCATAGGATTAAGCTCTAAGCGACTTGCAATCTCATTAGATAAGGCAACACAAATGAGTCCTCGTGCGTGCTTGGCCATAAAATTAACATGTTCAGGGCTTGAAAAAGTTGAAGCATAAACAAGGTCGCCCTCATTTTCTCTGTCTTCATCATCCATCATGATAACCATCTTGCCTTTTTTAATCTCTTCTATCGCATCTTTTACACGTTGTATTGCATTCATTTATAGTCTCTATTGTATTATTTTTTGTATTATAACCTATTCTCAGTTTAGGGCACCTCAAAACATTTTTTTAACTTTATAAATATGCCTTTAATTTATAGTATTTATTTATGTAACATATTTGATGTTTTAATAAGAAAATTTAATATATACACATTAAAAAAACTAATACAGTTAATCTCTATGATAATATACTTGAATTAATTTTTTAGGAGTGTTTATGACTTATGTGAAGAGTACGGATTCAAGAATTAAAATATTTTCTACTGCTTTGTGGTTATCATTTATGGTACTCGTTGCCTTTACCTCGCCTTTGTTTCTTATACCTGTGTCTTTATTAGCCTTATCGCATATTGCCTACTTATTAATAAACCCTATGCCCTTACCTATAGTGCTAAGCTTTGTATGTATGGTAAGTCTTTCATTCTACGCCGTTTACATGAAGGTAGCGGTTCTTTAAGGAAAGAATACAATAAATATTTTTTTTATTTTTTCGTTTAAATCTTTTTCTACTGAATAATAAACTTTGTAAAATACACTTCTTCAACATCTCCCTCAGACAAAATACCATTAAGCTTTGATTGTATTTCTTCTTTTAAGGCAAGTTTCCCTTTTTTCAGTAGCTACTTCAGAAAAACGCTTTAAACTCATCGCCTCTATCACTGCATCACGTAAGACAATATTTTTATCTTTAAGCTCATCAGCTAAGTCCATGTCGCTCATTTTTAAACGTACTTCTACTCGCACAAACTTTCCTGCTCTGTCGTGCGTGGCCATGTTTGTAGTGAAATCACCTAAGAAAAAAATATTCTTTGCCTTAAACTCAACCCTACCCGTACGTATATATCCCATCCCGACTTTTTGCTTTTGTTTTAACACATCACCTCGAAAATTAAAGTTAGAATTAGTGAAGGCATAAACGACTAAGACAATAAACATAATTGTTACTATAGCAAATACTGTATACGATCGTATCTTGTTTTTATTCATCTTATAATTATAACCAAAATTTTTCATGTTATAATACATTCACATTGTAATCAATAAGGGAAAACATGACACAAAATGAAAACTTCATCCAGAGTAAAACCAAATTTGTATTGGCGAGTGTCGCCTTTATATTTTGTTTAGTATGGGCATTCATCGGGGAAGCAGATATTAAACTTGTTGCTGTAAGCATTGCCTTTATGTGCTTTTTATATCATGGCATCAATATGGAAATGTGTGCGCGAGAGATGGGCAGTTCACACTAGACGCTGAGACTCCAAAGATTGAGAATAGCGTTTATTCTCAATCTTATAATACGCTCTTAAAAAGACCTCTTCCTAAAAGTATATAAATATAACCATGAATTTTCAAATCGGTTATCCCATTGAAAGAATTTACACCAGGGATATCATATTTAGGATTTTATGCAAGCTGAATGATTAAGGGGATATCTTCTTGAAAAAAGTCATACCCTTCAGCCAAGCTCATATTGAAATCATTTATTGGTATATGCCAAGATTGAAGTTTTGAAGAAAGAGCCATATCAACTCCTGCTTTTATCTTTTTTGAGACGTCTTTTGTTTAAAATCTATAAATAAAATGTTTATGCTCATCACTATAAATAAAACGCTCAGATATTTTTCCAAAAGCATGAACAATAGCATTTTCTTTGTGGAACTTAGGTTCATCAATGATTTCTGCTGGCGCATAGGTGCCAAAATAAGATTTAAGCTTAAAAAGTGCCGAACCCTTCACCTTTTGAGCAAGACTAGAGGTCGCAGGCATCGTTTTCTCAGTAAATTTTGAAAAACGTGTAATGGCGACTATTTTCTTGGATTTGACAGGACAGTGAAAGTGGCATTGAACCATGTCCGAAGCCACTTCTACATATTGAACTAAGGGGCTAATTTGCTCATAGGTGATTGTATTTCTCATCTCTTCTCATTTAAACATTTAATTTAATAAATTATAGCAGAAATAATACTAATGTTAAATAATATTTTTTAATATTTCATGTTATATGTTTTAAAATGTGTAAAATTGTAATTTTATAAGAAAATTATGATACAAAAACTACTAAAACTTAATGATTAACCGCTCTACCAAGGTTTTTCTCGACAGATTCAATCTTAGTTTTTAAACGATTTGAGCTGTTTTTACGAATATCAAACTTAAGTGAAGAGTACACACGTTCACAATCGTCTAAACATTCATAAGCTTTTTCAATCACGTTTAAGGCCTCTTTCATAGACTCGCATTCAAAAACAGTTCCCATAGGTGTTAACTGATAAGAAACATCACTTTTATCTATCATATCAACAATTTTACTCACACGACCCGACACCCCTGCTCCATCTCGCCCATCTGGACTCGTTGGAAACATTGCAAATTCTACTAATACGCTTAAACTCATTTATATTCCTTATTACTTCTTTCTTAATACCCAATTATAACATTTTAGACCTATTGCTTAGGCATATACTTTGGAATAAGACCCAAAATCTTTTGATATACTTTTTCAAAATCTGTGGAATACACTCGAGTTTGAGTAATAGAAGTGATAAAGTTTGTGTCTCTTTCCCATCTTGGTACGAGGTGCAAATGAATATGTTCTGAGATGCCAGCTCCACCTGCCTTACCTAAGTTCATACCAATGTTAACACCCTGAGCACCAAAGCCTTCTTTCAGTAACTTAACCCCTTTTTGCGCTAAAGCTGTCATATGTAGCCAAATGGCGGGATCTAGTTCTTCAAGGGCGTCAGTATGAACATGAGGGATAATCATAAAATGCCCTGGTGTATAGGGGTATTTATTCATCACAATAAAACAGTATTCATCCCTATATAAGACATGCAAGTCTTCTTCAGTGTGTGTTGAGATATGACAAAAGACACAACCTTGTATCTTTTTGTTTGTTACATATTCGTCTCGCCAAGGGGCGTACAGTATATTTTCCATTAAGATATCCTATTAATTTATTATAAAAATGCAAATACCAGGTCAGGAAAGAGCATTACTAAGCCAAGGGCTAAGATTTGTAAAAGAATAAAAGGGATGATTCCCTTATATATTTGCATAGTTGTCACCATATCCTTAGCCGCACCCTTTAAAAAGAAAAGAGATAAGCCAAAGGGTGGGGTCAGAAAAGATGCCTGAAGGTTCATAGCAATTAAAATAGCGAACCAAATAGGATCAATTCCTAGTTCATCTAAAATAGGAACCATAATAGGCACCACTATAAAAGATATCTCTATAAAATCTATAAAGAAGCCAAGTATAAAGATTATAAGCATAGCAAAGGCTATAAAGATCCAAGGATCGGCGATATCATTAGAAAAAAACTCTAATATTATGTCTGAGCCACCGAGTTCATTAAACACTAAAGAAAAAGCAGTAGCTCCTATTAAAATCATAAAAATCATACCCGATAGTTTCAAGGTGGCCATACTCGAATATCTAATCATCTCAAAAGAAAAGCTTTGTTTATATATGGAAAGTATAACCGCGCCAAGCACTCCAAAAGCCGCTGATTCAGTAGGAGAGGCTATCCCTGCAAAGATTGAGCCTAAGACAATAAAGATTAAAAGTAAAGGAGGCAGTATAGAATTTAAAGTTCTTAATATTCCTTGTGGCTCTACTTTAATAGCAGGCGCAACATCTTTTTTTATATAGGCATAAATAAGAATATATACAATATACAAGCTCACGAGTAATAATCCAGGTAAGACCGCACCCTTAAACAAGTCTCCCACACTCACACTCATTACATCGCCTAAGATGATTAACACAATAGAAGGAGGAATAATCTGACCCAAGGTGCCTGAGGCAGCAATGGTACCTGATGATAAAGAAGGAGAATATCCATGTTTGAGCATTAAAGGAAGGGCAATAACAGACATCATCACGACAGAAGCCGAAACAATACCCGTAGAAGCTGCCAAAATAGCGCCCACTAAGACCACAGAGATAGCAAGCCCTCCTCTAAGTGAGCCAAAAAGCCTGCTCATAGAAACAAGAAGATCTTCTGCCATCTTACTTTTTTCAAGAACAAGACCCATAAAGATAAATAAGGGAACGGCCATGAGTGTAAAGTTACTCATAATCCCATAAATTCTAAAGGGTAAAAAGTGAAATACATCTAAGCCAAGTTCTGGGGAAATCAAGGCAAAAAAGATTGCTACAGAACCAAAAACAAAGGCAACTTCAAAGCCTATCATTAAAAAAAGCAAGGCAACAAAAAAACATTACAAAGGCAATCATTTTTTTAATGCCTTAATGCTTTTAGTTATTTGTGATGTGGATTGCAAGATTAAAAGCACAAAACTTATCAACATAAGACCTTTAACTATAAATCTATAAGGCAAGCCACCTGGATTTGAGGAACCTTCTAGTTGAATAAAACTTTGAAGAACAAAATCATATCCCATATAAATAATTAAAAAAGAAAAAGGAAGGATGAAAAATAGCTGTGAGACTAAATCAACAATAGCCTTCTTTTTAGGTGAATAATTTGCATAAAAGACATCTACTCTAACATGGGCCCCTTCTTTTAAGGCATATGAGATTCCAAGAAGGATCACAAAGTCAAAAAGATGCCATTCTAATTCTTGCAAGGCAATAGAGCCTGAATGAAAAAGATAGCGAGACATTGCGTCATATACAACAAGTAAGGTTAAAGAAATAAGAATAAAGGCGCTAAACCTCGCGGTATATTCAATAAGAGTATCAATACGTTTCATTTAGTCCCTAAATAAAGTTTGGTGCATCATTAGCAAATAAGACAACATCCCCACTAGCAGTAAACTGTCCTAGTATTTGAGTTAGTTTAGACTTATCGCTGAGCATTATTTTTTTATCCACCTGTATGTGTTGGTTAAACAACTGGGTGTTAAGAGAACCTGTAATGATGACAATATCAAAGACCTTGTTAATAGCTTCAATCAACTCAAGATTCAATTCATCACTGCTTTCAACTAGACCTGGTGTAACAATGACCTTTCTACCCTTATGCATAGAACAAAGATTAATACCTTCTTTCATTCCATCAAGGTTTCCATTAAAACCATCATCTAAGATAATTTTACCACCAGCATCTATGCGCTGAAGTCTATGTTCTACCGATTCAAGACCTTTGACTGCTTTTTGAATCTCTTGGGTTTTCATACCAAGATACAAGGCGACCTTCACCGCTACTTCTATATTCATGGCTTGAAAGTTTCCAAGAACAGAGGTTTCAAAGGCTACATTTTCTTCATTAAGTTCAAGTGTAAACTTCAGACCCTCTAAGTTGGCCTCTAAATTTTTTATATCTGAGCCAAAGAATTCAACTTTTTCATGAGTTTCTTTGGTTGCACTCACATGAATAAAGGCTTTTTCAAGGTTCTTGCTTTGCATAAGTTCTAACTTTGTTCTAGCAATGTTTTCTAAGGATTTAAAATACTCAATATGTGCTGGTCCAATTTTTCCAACTACCGCGACATGATGATTAAGCAATTGAGCAATTTCATATATATCACCTTTTTGTCTTGCCCCTGCTTCACAAATATAAATCTTTGTGTCTGATGGCAAATCAATATTTATATCTTTCACTATGCCAGCTAATGTATTTACCGAGCGTGGCGTCATGTACGTCGCTGTATGATGTCTTAAAATTTGATATACAAAGTTTTTTATACTTGTTTTTCCGTATGAACCTGTAATAGCAACGATTTTAAGCTCATTCATATTTTTAAGTTTACGTTTCGCTTCTTTCATAAAACTCAAAAACAAAAACTTCTCAACCAACATAGACCCAAGAGTTGCCACGAGTAAAGGCATAAAAACGCCATATACTTCGCAGGCGCCTTTTACCGTACATAAAAAGTTTTGAAAGAGTGTTAAAAAGATTAGAAGTATTAAAAAACGTCGTACTCTCCATGTTAACACTAAGGGCTTATCTAATTTTTTATGCCAAACAAACAGAGCTGGAAGAGCTGCAAAATAAAAATAAATAGAAAAGAAACTGGCCCACCCAAGAGAATACATTCCATAATACACCATAAAGGGAAAGATGAAATAAAATAAGTGCCACCATGGTTTATGATGTTTAGAAATCACACGATTTAGACTGTAGTTGTACCATTGAAGATTTGTGATGAGGTACCATCCCAAACTTACAACAAATAAAACATTGGTAACAAAAAGTAAAAGTTGAGTATAGTCCATTATTTAAGATATTCCTTTTCAATTTGTTTTGAAATTGCCTTAGCTCTATTTAGAAAAAAGAAGTGATCCCCTTGATAGGTGGTAAAGTGACTTTTTTTAATAAGTTTTGCAATGTTCTCTCCTGCTATTAAAGGTGTCGCTGTATCGTCTTCACCCCAACAAACGAGGGCTTTATTAGGAAAGTTTTCAAATTCTTTAGAAAAATCCTCATCAACAACCTTTTTAAAAGTCTCATACATTATGGTGTTCAGTTCTTTTGCATCTTGCGCTCTAAAAAGCCTTGTAAAAGAACCTATCCCCAAACTGTTTGCAATTTTAGTAAGTCTTATTTTAGTGAGGACCTTTAAAGATTTAGGCAATTTAATGCCCGCTGATGAAAGCAAGACAAGAAGCTTAGGGTTTAAAAGTGTTGCAATCTTTCCGCCAAAAGAATGTCCAAGAATAACTTCTTTTTTAGCAGCAATGAGTTCAAAAAACACTTCTAAAACACGTGTATACTCAGCTGTATTCATCACAACATCATTGGTGCTTCTACCAAATCCAGGAAGATCAATATAAATATGCCTAAACCCTTTTAAATGTGATTCAAAAGCTTGTTTCATAATTTCTTTATTAGAGCCCCAACCGTGTAAGACAATAAGGTCATGCTTGGCTTGTGGATTTATGATTTCGTAAGAAATATTATAGGTATGTTGCTCATGTTGAAAGGTTTTTATAGCCATTAAGCCTTTCCTTTTGCCGATCGAATAGAATGTAAATAATTATAATTCACTTTTATCTCTTTTTTTATAGGAAGTTTGATATATTTTATTAAAGAAGTGAAGTCTTCAAAGAGATAGTTCCCCATAGAACCTGGTATTGGGTTGATTTCATTTAAAAGAACCTTCCCATCTACAACAAAAAAGTCACAACGTATAAGGGCACCTTCAAATATAGGAATATATATCTTTTCAAAGGCAGCATAAAGCTCTTTTTTAAGTGATTCAGAGATGTCTGCTTCATTAACCTTATCCGAACGTGAAAAATCTAAATATTTTTTATCAAAGTCTAAAAATTCTTCTTTTTGTGGTTCTTCAATGATAGACATTATTAAACCATCTTTTGTCATAGTACCTGCTACATTATATTCTTTTACATCCTTAATAAAAGGTTCTATTAACAAACGCTCATCAAACTCATAAGCCACATCTAAAGCGTAGTCTAAGCCTTCAGCACTTTTAACAATGCTAACACCAATAGACGAACCTAAACGTGTAGGCTTAATAATAAAAGGAAAAGCTATCTTACTCTTACGCTGACCCGAAAGAAGCTCATATTCCACGGTGTCAACTGAGCAAGAATAAGCATACGCCTTCGTCATAAATTTATCAAAGCTCATCACCGAGGCGTCTTTTCTCGGACCAATATACTCAATATTATAAAACTCAAAAAGTGAAGCCATAGTAGCATCTTCCCCATCTGCTCCATGAATAAGGTTTAACACCCTATCAAAACGGATGCTTTTAGAAGCTATAAAACCTTTTTGTGAAAAGCCACCTTGCTCTAAGGATAAAACAGGAAACTTTTTATACGCTCCTGTGGAAAAAGTTTTAGCATCCATTTTATCCATATGTATAGAATAAAAGGTATGGTCTTGGTCTAAAAATATAAATTCTAAGTTTAAGCTAGAAAGTTTGTCTTTAAGGGTGATGGCAGATACGATGCTAATCTCATGTTCATAAGAAGCACCGCCAAAGAGTATGGCTAAGTTCAATATATATTCCTAATAAAATTTAAAATCTTATTTTAACAAATTAAGTTTAAATTTTATACAATATGAAAAAAGAGATGTGGTGTTTGAAGTTAAAGAGATAAATGAAACGCTTATTGAATATGTTTTTGGCTCAAGTATTTCTATTAAAACGAATCAAAAAGCCTTGCAAGTGTATAAATACCTAAAAGATGAACATATCTTAGACCTCGTTCCGACCTACACCTCTTTAGCCGTGCACTTCACATCACAATGCAAGCTCTTTTCAAATATTCATGCTTTAGATGATGAGGTCAGAAGCTGTTTAGAAAAAGAGCATATCTCAGATTCAAAAGAATATGTGGTGAATGTAGATTATAGAGGTGAAGACATTGAAAAGCTTTGCAAGGACTTACTGCTTACTAAAGATGAACTGATACGGCTACACACTCAAGCGATTTATACCGTTTGTATGCTAGGGTTTCAAGGATATTTTCCTTATCTTTTAGGCTTAGACAAAAGACTTAATATTTCCAGACGAGAAAGTCCTAGACTAAAGGTTAAAAAAGGTGCAGTAGCTATCGCAACAGGACAGTGTGGAATATATTCCAAGGACTCTCCTGGAGGTTGGCATATTTTAGGCTATACCAATTTTAATAACTTTGCCTCTTTACTTCCCTCAGATACTATAATTTTTCGAGAATGCCATGTTGATTAATTGCGATATAGGAGAACAAACCCTAGCTAATATAAAAGATGATGCCTTAATGAAGCTCATAGATATTGCTAATATTGCCTGTGGTGCTCATGCAGGTGATAAAGAAAGCGTAGCTTACTATACCAAGTTAGCCAAAAAATATCAGGTAAAAGTATCTGCTCACCTTTCTTATCCTGATAAAAGAAACTTTGGAAGAGTGGTATTAGATATAGATATAAAAACACTGTTAAATTCACTTGATGAACAATATGCTTTGATGCCTGAGGTTAAGACTTTAAAGTTGCATGGAGCCTTATATAACGAAGCCAATATAAATAAGTCCCTAGCTCTTTCATTAATAAAATGGGCACAGAGTGCTGGTATACGCGAAGTTCTTACTCCTTACAAGTCTTGTATTTGTGAAATTTGTGAAGAAGAAGGTCTGCACGTTTTAAATGAGGTTTTTATAGACAGAAGATATATATACGACAATGGTAGTTTAAAATTATCTGCGCGCTCTAACAAGGACGCTCTTATTACAAATGTACAAGAAGCTAAATATCAATATGAAAACTTTTTAAAAGAGAAGATACAAATTGATGGAAAATTTTACACATTAAAAGCTGATACTGCTTGTATACATTCAGATGCGCCTAATGCTTTAGAAATGGCAAAGCTCTTATGTTCACGTTAGCAAAGAATTCCCTTGCCTTTGAAGTTAAAGACAAAGTTTATGGACTTCAAGACAAGGGAA
>NZ_JAEMVE010000042.1 GCF_029216045.1 Sulfurimonas sp. MAG313
AAGCGGTGCTTGTTTCTTTATGGTGTATAAGGGTCAACTTATTTCGCCTCCTAACGACAACTCTTTAGAATCTATCACTCAAAAGATGGTTATTGAGTTAGCTGAAGACATGGGAATGCCTGTTATTAGAAGACGTATTACCAGAGAAGAGATTTACATAGCAGATGAGGCTTTTTTAACAGGAACAGCCGCTGAAATCACACCCGTTCGTGAGATTGATGCTCGTATAATTGGTTGTGGTTCTCGTGGTCCTATCACTGAGAAAATTCAAAGTACCTATTTTGATGTCGTTTTTGGACGAAATTCAAAGTATGAACATTATTTGACTTACATCGATAAAAACTAAAGGAAGCTAAAAGTGGAAAAAACTCAAACAAACAAAGGAATGTATAAAATGGCAACAGATATGAACGATTACTTCAATAAGAAGAAAAAGCAAGGTGGAACTGGCGGAGGTGGAAATGGTTTTCCTCCTAAAGGACCAAAGGTTCCAAGTTTTGATTTTAACTTTAAGGGTTCTGGTTTTGTTTATTTCATTATCGGTCTTGTTGTATTACTATTTTTAGCTAAACCTTTTACAATTGTTGAAGAAGGCCAGCGTGGTATTCTTTCAACTAATGGTAAATATGAGGCGAATGCACTTCTTCCAGGTCTTCATTTCATCATTCCTGTGATTCAAAAAGTGTATCTTGTTGATACTAAGGTTCGTATTATTAATTATGCAGATAGAATTGAACGTTCATCTGCAACGGGTGAAGGTCTAACCGTTAAGCCAGCCATTACAGTACTAGATAAGCGTGGTCTTCCTGTAGGAATTGAGATGACAGTTCAGTATAGACTAAATGCAACTAATGCAGCACAAACAATTTCTAACTGGGGATTTTCTTGGGAAGAAAAGATTGTCAACCCTGTTGTTCGTGATGTAGTAAGAAATGTTGTAGGTGTATATGACGCTGAAAGTCTTCCACAAAAACGTAATGAAATTGCTACCGCTATTGAAATTGGTATTTCAAAAAGTATTGATGGTTTAGAAAACACACCAGCTCAACTTGAGTCGGTTCAACTAAGAGAGATTATTCTTCCGGTTAAGGTTAAAGAGCAAATTGAAAGAGTTCAATTGGCTAAGCAACAAGTAGAACAAGCTCAACAAGAAGTTGAAAAAGCCAAGCAAGATGCATTCAAGCGTGAAGAAACTGAACGTGGTAAGGCAAATGCTATTAAGATTGAAGCAGAAGGTGCAGCAGCAGCTATTAGTATTAAGGCAAAGGCACAAGCCGCAGCAAACAAAGTTATATCTGCTTCACTTACAACAAAGCTTATCCAGCTTGAACAAATCAAGATTCAAGGTAAGTTTAATGATGCACTTCGTGTAAACAAAGATGCAAAAATATTCTTAACTCCTGGCGGATCTACTCCAAATATCTGGGTTGATATGAAAGACAGACAAAAGCGTACTTCATCTAATTAGATGAAGGTGAATGGGTCGCTTCGCTAAAGAGTGAATACGACGGCTTCGCCCAAGGGGGAAGAGAAAGAGCCTATCGCTTTGCGATAGAAAACACAGTGCGTAAAAACACAAACTTTACCAATATGGCACTTTACTTAGCTACGGGGTAATGTGACAACTTTTTTCCACTAAATGTGGAAAATAAGTAGTCACTTGACCCCCTTAAGCTAAACACCAAGTTGCCACGCAAAAGCCAAACAAAAAGAATCTTAAATCAAATTAACCTCAGTTAGTTTAATTTAATATTTTAACAAAGAAAACAAATGACAAATGCATTAAACCAAGTAGACTGGGCAAAATCAGAACTACTCCCCGTAATCGTTCAAGAAGTAGGCACAAACGAAATCTTAATGATGGCGTATATGAACAAAGAAGCCCTTGAGCTTTCTCTTACTACAAAAACAGCACACTACTTCTCACGATCAAAGCAACGTATCTGGAAAAAGGGCGAAAGTAGCGGTCATACTCAAGCTATTAAAGAATTTTTACTTGATTGTGATAACGATACACTTCTTATAAAAGTCATTCAAGAAGGGGTAGCCTGCCATACAGGACGTAAATCTTGCTTCTTTACTAATATAGAAACAGGTGAAGCCGTTTGTGCTGTTGAAGTAGACATGGCGTCTACTTATGGGGTTATGGATGAGCTTTATCACACCTTATTAGAGCGAAAAAATGCAGACCCTGAAACTTCATGGACCGCTAAGCTATTTGCTAAGGGTGAAAATACTATCTTAAAAAAAGTAGTAGAAGAAGCAGGTGAATTTTGTTTCGCGGTAAAAGATGATGATCATGAAGAAATGGTGTATGAGGCAGCTGATATGGTGTATCATACCATGGTAGCCTTAGCCCTTAAAAACATCTCTCCCGACAGAGTGAAACAAGAACTAGCACGTCGATTTAATATGAGTGGTATAGCTGAAAAAAACTCAAGAACAGACTCCTAAACTTTGAATAAATTCAAGAGTATCTTTCAAGCATTTGTGCAGACCTTACATATGTATGATTATGTTCTTTTTGCTGCTTCAGGAGCACTCTTTTTATTATTTTTAGTCATGGGAATTCTCTTACGAAACAAGATAGGACTTTCCCTTCTCTTAGTTTTATTTGCTTTTATCTCTTTAATAGCAGGACCAATTTTAGGATATCACTATGTTCATGCTAGTATCTATAAAACTAAGATCTCTAATCTTGAAATCAAAAAGCTTGAATTTTCTCAAGCTATTGTTATCAAAGGAACCATTACAAACTACGGAAAAGAGAGCTTCAAAAGATGCAAAATTTCTTCCTCTGCCTATAAGGGAGCAAGTAATTTTTTACAAGAGCTTGTTTATCCGCTAAAACCCTTTTTAAAAAGGTCGATACTAACAGAAGAAGCTCTAGACATTAATGCTAGTACAGATTTTAAATTAATGCTAGAGCCTTTTACGTATTCTAAAGAGTATAATATTTCAGTTAAGGTTGATTGTATATGATGACACACTTTACCATTTGGCATTGGACCGCGGTTACAAGTTTTTCACTTTTATTTTTATTTTTAGTACTTCTTTCTTTAAAAGAAGCTAAACAAAAAGATATTCTAGCCATGATATTTTCTTCTTTTTTGGTGGTCATAATGGCGGGAGCTTTTTCACTTATGGCCTTAGATAAATATACTAAGACGGCAACTCTATATGGGGTTAAAAATACAAGAATTTTAAGAAATGAAACCATTATCTTTACAGGATTTGTAAAAAACAAAGGGGACTACACCATTGGAAAAATTATATTAACCGTTAAACTTGTAAATAAGGGTCATGCTACTGGAAATGTTAAGGGAGGAAGCTTTTTTAAGCCCAGTGGACTACTTGACTTTTTTTCCTCTTTTACGGAAAATAAAAAAAGCTATAAAGTACAAAAAGTAGAAAACACCTATACCGTAGCGACTATGATAGAACCCGGTAAGGCAAAATACTTCAGAGTAGAAATGCCTTATCCGCCTCACTTTAAACATGTTGCAGAGTTTACTTCTATCTCAGCACATTAATAAAGCATAGCTTTTGGTAAAAGGGAGCCTCATAAGTTTATGATTAGTCCGCTCTTAGCGAAAGCGTCCCATTTTTTGTATTAAGCCCTTAGCTTAATACTTAAGTCCAATAGTACGAAGTTCTCTATTAATATGACGTACTTGAGCATTTCTATCTCTACACCAATCGGGAGCAATTAAAGAATCATTATCTATCCCCGCAGTTATACGCTGAACAGAAACATGTTCCGGCTTCATTTGAATAGACTCTAAGAGAACTTCTAAGTATAACTCTTCAGAAATAGGTTCAAACTCTCCTTTGTTATATTCATTTGCTAAAGCCGTTCTTTTTGTTACATATAAAGGATGATACTTTACTGAGTCAATTCCCCATTCATAGGCCTTCTTAGCTGTTTCTAGCATCATCTTTTTATCTTCACCAGGAAGACCAAAAATAAGATGACCACAAACATTTAAACCCAGCTTTTTAGACTTAATAATAAGCTGTTTAACATTATCCGCGTCATGCCCTCGGTTTATACGTTCTAGAGTTTCATCATATATAGACTGAATACCAAACTCTATCCATATCTCTTTAGTCTTGTTTAGCTCTGCTAGGTAGGCTAAGGTTTCATCCGTAACGCAGTCTGAACGTGTCCCTATACTAAGTCCTATAACATCATCTAAAGACAGAGCCTTATCATACAAGGCTTTTAAGGTATCAAAAGGAGCGTAGGTGTTTGTAAAAGATTGGAAATACGCTAAAAACTTTTTTGCTCCGTATTCACGCTTAGACTTAGACGCAATGACTTCAAATTGTTTTTCCACTTGAAGCAGTTGTTTTTCTAGGTGAGGATTTTCAGTAGATTCTAGGTTTAAATGAAAGCCTTTAAGTTCTTGAACCTCTCCTAAACTAGGAGAAAAAGAATCATTTTCACAAAAAGTACACCCCCCCCCTCTTGCAACCGTACCATCTATATTTGGACAGGTAAATCCCGAAATAGAAATCGGGGCCTTATAGACTTTTTCTCCGAACTTGTCTTTGAGGTATCCCCCGAAGGTATAAACTTGTTTTGACATAATCTTATTCATCTCATTCTTTATAATTGGCTTCCTTTAAAAATATATTTTAAAAGAAGAAAACACCGAGGTGCTTGGGCATTGAGCCATGTTAAAGAGTTTTTAAAACTCTAAAATAAATATTTACCTGTAAAACAGGCCGTGCAATATTCGTCATTTTTCGAGCCTACTGATGTAAGTAAGGCATCGTGTGTTAGGTAGGCCAAAGAATCAGCTCCCATAAAGTCACACATCTCTTGATTGCTCATGTTTGCAGCTAAAAGATTTTCTTTATCAGGGGTGTCAATCCCATAATAACAAGGATCCGTTGTAGGAGGTGATGAAATACGCATATGCACCTCAGAAGCACCTGCTTCTTTTAACATTCTTACTATTCGTTTTGAAGTAGTACCTCTTACAATAGAATCATCAACAACAATAAGCTTTTTACCCTTAATCAGTGAATTAAGAGGTGAAAGTTTCATTTTCACCTTTAAGTCTCTCATCTCTTGAGTTGGCTCAATAAAAGTTCTACCTATATAATGATTACGCATAATTCCCATTTCAAA
>NZ_JAEMVE010000043.1 GCF_029216045.1 Sulfurimonas sp. MAG313
ATATTTTTCTTGTCCGTAATGTATGCTATGAAAAGTCTCTTGGGTATCAAGTTTTTCAAAACTAAGAGTTACCGTATGTTCATCATATACAGTAGGCGTTAACATCTTACAAAATAAAAGTTCTGCCAAATCTGTCCATGCCTTATATCCTCTATACACATAAGACATTCCTTTTCTTTGCACCTTTTGTCCTGAGTAAAGTCCCTTATACAAATCAGGATTGATAACCCTAAAACTAAGCATATCCTTAGTTTTTAAGGATTCTTGTAATGTAGTAGAGATTAAAAGCATTGACTCATTTGTAAAGACCATTATTGAGCTGGCACTAAACTAGGAAACTCTTTCATAGCTTCTTTTACAACCATCTTGATGTATTCAATTCTTTCTTGAGGATTATCATAGCTTTTCAAAATATCTGTTGCTATACCTCTCCAAACTATTTTTTTATCTTTAGGATTTAGAGCATCAATGATAAGTGTACCCTTAGTATAACTATAACTTCGTGTTGTTGGTATCATATGTCCACCATAATGATACCCACCATATCCCACCATCGAATAACTTGTATCAATATCTGTCTTGCTTTCAGCATTTGTATTAAAAACGAAAATTAAGTCCGCTTCTTCTTTGGAAACTTCAACATAGGCTTTATTTTTTAATTCATTAATTAAAGCAGAAATAAGCCTATCATTTAGAAGTGTGTCTTCTCCTTGTGTAAACTTATGAACAATAGAAAAACTTTTTTGTTCTAAAAAATTAAACTCAGGGTCAAAATCCGTTGTAATCTTCAAAGACGAACATCCCATAAAGACTATAAATACAACTAATACGGCCAAAATCTTCTTCATAAGTCTATCCTTGTATATTTTTATGAGATTCTACTACATTTTTCTGTATAATTAAAGAAAGACATTACAGTATATATGAATAATCGTAATAAATCTAAAAAAATCTTAGTTCTTTTCCTCTTTTTAATTATAGGATTTATGATTTTTCTTAGTGCACAACTTTATACTGTCTTTCATAAACGCCCATCTCCTTCACTATACACTTCAAATGAATCACGAGCCGAACGAGGAGAGATCATCTCAGCAGATGGCTTTCATATAGCAACCACTCAACAACTTTATAAAGCCGTAGTGAACACCCGAAATATTGATCCTGATAAAAAAGAACTTTTTATTAAATTGTTTTCTATATATTCAGGTATTAGTGAGAAAAAAATTCGAAAAAAGCTTAGCTCACGTAGGGGAAGTGTTGTACTGTCTTATCATATAAATCCCCAAGCCGCACAATATCTTAAATCGTTAGCCTATAGACTTCGTCGTATGAAGGTATTTGTTGAGTATATACGTCCTAATGGAAGAACCATTTTACATGGTCTTAGTATCTTGCCTAGTGGAGAAAATAGACAATATCCTTATAAAGACTTATTAACACCTATAGTCGGGTATATTCACAAGGTTGAAGACAACTCTTATACTCGTGTTCGTGGGGTTAAAGGGATTGAAAAAAGTTTTGATGATGTTTTACATTCTGAAGAAGATGGAAAGCAATTTGGTCCTCGTGATGTAAACAATTATATGATTTTAAATAAAAAGTCTTTTACCCGTCTGGACAAAAATGGTTTAAATGTCCAACTCAGTATTCCTGTTACCCTTCAAAGTCGTGTTGAAGATGTGCTCTCAAAGATGAAGAAGAAATTAAAGGCAAATGAGATTATGGCCGTCGTGATGGAATCGTCTACAGGAAAAATAATTTCTATGGCAAGTTCAAACCGCTTTAAGCCAAATCACATCAAACGTTCAGATTATCCTTCTTTAAATTCAAATGTAGTTGAATACAGTTTTGAGCCAGGTTCTGTTTTAAAACCTATCATATTTTCTCTGTTACTAGAAGAAAAACTTGTTAATCCTTATGACTTAGTTAATGGGCATAATGGGCGTTTTAAAATTGGACGCAAAACCATTACTGATGAGCATAAATTTCAATGGTTAAGTGCTGAAAATGTTATTGTTCATTCTTCAAATATTGGAATTGCCCAACTCGCGCAAAGACTTCCTGCCTTAGAATATTACCAAGGACTTATAGACTTTGGTTTTGCCCAAAAATCAGGGATTCAACTTCCTTATGAAAAACGTGGTAGTGTTCCTGCTATTAACCGTCTTAAAAGTGAGATTTATAAGGCCACTGCTTCTTATGGCTATGGCTTAAATGTTAATGTAATGCAACTTCTTAAGGCCTATAATGTATTTAACAATAGAGGTCGTATCTTGCAACCTTATTTTGTTGAAAAACTCATTGATATGCATGGGAATGTAAGAGATATGCGCCCTGAAGGTTCCAGTCAAATCATTTCTTCCGCCACAGCTGAACGGATGAAAAAGATTTTAATTAAAACAGTCGAGGAAGGTACTGGTCAAGGTACTATAATTTCTGGTCTTCAAATTGGTGGTAAAACAGGAACAGCGCATATTGCAGAAAAAGGCAAATATGTACGAAAATATAATACCTCGTTTTTTGGCTTTGCCAATGATTCTAAAAGTGCTTACACCATAGGCGTTACTGTAGTTCAACCAAGACAAAATCACTTTGCTTCTTTAACCGCGGTACCCACCTATAAACAAATAGTTGAACTACTCATTGAGTTTGACTACCTTAGAGTAAAAGCAAAAAAATAATACGCTTCATTCAACACTCTTCTAATAGGACTACATCTTAGCCTTATTTTTATTTATCAAATAAACAGAGAATAAAGAGATGATACCTCCAATAACAATATGAAACTGCATAGGCTCATCTAATATACTATAACTAATAATTAAGGCAAAAATCGGAACCAATAACATATATGAGCTTGCTTTTGACGATCCAAGTTTACCTGAGGCTATAAAGTAAATAGTCGTCGCTATGGCTTGGGCAAAAACACCTAAATATAAAAGTGCCATCCAAAATTTTTGATCTTGCCTAAAAACAATAGTAATATCTTGTCCAATATTTAAAACCAATAAAATAATCATTGAAAAGCACGCAATAAAAAAACTGTAATGCACAGGGTGTATATACGAATTTGATTTCTGTGCTAAAAAAGTAACGCCGGCCCATACCAAGGCGGCTAATACAAAATATACTTCTGAAGTGTGCATAAATCCATAAAGGTCATGAATATTTAACATAATCACACTTCCAATTATACCAATGAACATTCCTAAATACTGATGTTTAAAATACGATACTTTAAAAAATATAGCACTAAAAATAAAGGTAAATATCGGACTTAAAATTGTGATAATTACACCACCACTTCCAGCAAAAGACCCTTGCACGCCCAAGTAGGCAAAAATCATGAAGGCTACATTTAAACACGAAGATATTAAAATATATTTGAAACTTTCTTTAGATAACTGTAAGGGTTTTTTTATATATAAGAGAATAGGGATAAAGGCCAGTACCATAATTATAAAACGCCAAAGACTTAAGACTTCAACTCCAACACTTTGGGTTAATATTTTTAAAGCGGTCCAACCTCCTCCCCACAAGAACATAGCAAGAACAAGGGCTAATGAAAATCTCAAAACTTGCAAACATCAATGGGTAGAACTATACTGAACTTTACACCATCTTCTACATTGCAAACCTCAAGTTTTCCTTTTTGATGGTCTTGTACAATGGTTTTACTCATATACAAACCCAATCCTGTGCCATTCTTTGTTTTTGTGGAAAAATAAGGGTCAAATATATGTTTCATAATCTTTTCATCAATCCCACCTGCATTATCTTGAATTTCTATAATAATATCATTATCTTGTATAAACTCGTTGATAATAATTTTTGCGTCATTCAAAGATTTTTCCTCAAAAATATCGCAAGCATTATTTATAATATTAATGAGTACTTGAACCAGTTCATTATGATAAAGGGCCAAACACATATCGATTTTATTTTCATATATTAGCTTTACTTTCTGATCTAAGCGGTGATTTAAAAGGGTAACCGCTTCTTGCACCAGAGTATGAATATAGGTATTTACAATTCCCTTTGTAGGTTTGAAAAAATCTCTAAAATCATCCACCGTACTAGAAAGGTGCTGAACTTGGCTGCTTATTTTATTTATCTTCTCATCTAAGGCCTCTGTTTCTAAGTCCTTCAACTCTATATCAAACTTAATACTCGTTGTAATCGCTGCAATAGTACCCAAAGGCTGTCTCCACTGATGTGCAATCATAGAGATCATTTCTCCCATAGCCGCATGCCTAGACTGAGAAACAAGTTGATCTTGATGTTGCAATACAAGCTTTTTATCACTTATATTATGCGCAATACATAAGTATCCTATATGCTCATTATTTTGTGTATACTCGGAACTTATATTGACATCTAGCCAATAGATATCACCTTTTTGATTTAAATTTTTCAACTCAAAGTTTAGCTCTTTTCTTTCACGTAAGTCATTCCATATCTTTTTTAATTCTTGCATAGGCGTATTGATATCAAATAAAATGGTAAAAGGCTTACTTATGTAATGATTTTTTTTATACCCACTAAGTTCACAATAGGCTTGAGAAACATTACTCACGAGACCATTAGTATCAATGCGCATAGTGATGACGTGTTTATTGATAATGTCTAAATGATGTTGAATAGCCTTAGTCTTGTTTTGACTTTCAATAAGTCCTTCTTCTATACGTTCTTTAAGTAAAGAGCTAAAGTCTTCCAAGTCTTCTGTGCTTTGTAATAAAGAAGCATTAATTTTCATCATTTCGGCATTATCATCATTATTTTTTTCTCTAAAAGAATCAAAAATAGTTGATACTACAATAAAAGAAATACTAATTAAAACAAGTTCGGGCAAGGTGTATCCAATACCTTCACTAAAAATATAATATCCTAAAAAATATGCTGAAAGAGTATTTAAGAGCCATAAAAAACCATAATACCTTCCTAAAAGTAAAAAAGCAGACGCCAAAAGTATAGGTGCCCAAATCACTTTGGTAGGGTCTTCTCCTGCTAAAAAGAAAACAAGTGTTATGGTTATATATAAAGTAAGTATAAATAAATGTGTGGCTAAGGTAAAACATTTCTTGTCATACCTAAGTAAGATAATTAGGACATAGGACATAGCGGAGAAAGCCATATCACTATAAAAAAGTATGATATTTATATCTTTATGTATATAAGCAATCAAGGGAGAGAAAAAAGCGGCTAAGACTAACATCACATTAAAGAAATTAAATTGGAAGGCTAAGAGCTTTTCATCTTTCTCAAACACATGCCCACTGTTTAGATAATTTGTTTTAGTCATTGAACACTTTCTGACGTTTCAGCACGATACTAAGTTTTACACTTGAAAACACAAACCATAAAAAAATAATTATATAAAGATAAACACTCCAATGCAAAGGATTTATATCCCAAGAAAAAAGACTTAGCAAGAGCCATATCATTAATGTTTCCATTAGAAAAAAAACAATTGGAACAAAATAAGAAGGTTCTTTTCTTCTTTTTTCCATGAATATTCTTTGCATTTTCATTAACCTTCTTGGCTTTATTGACCTTTGTATTTGAGTATATAGCTTCGCCCTTGTATATAGGCTTAAATTATTTTTTTAAGTTGCCACCCAAGATGGTTCAAGTGTATCAGGGGGTCTTCCTTGCAAAATATGATAAGGGGTATAGCGACTTTTATATGCTAGGCTTTGGCATCCTTTTACATAATATCCCATGTATATCCATTCTAAATCATTATCTTGTGCTATTTGAATTTGCTGCAACATAGAGAAGGTACCTAAAGACTGTTTTTCAAAGCTTGGATTGTAGTAAAAATAAATAGATGAAATACCATGAGGTAAGATATCTACTAAATCAACACCTACAAGTTCATCTTCTATGTAGTATAAAATTTCGTATCCAAAGTCCCCATAGCCACTTACAAAAGAAGTATAATAATGCCTAGCATCGGTTTGTTCATACTTCCAATCTCGTTTATCTTTCATATGTAAATGATACTTTTCAAACAGCTTTAAATGTTCAAACGTCACTTGGGGTCTTTGAATTACTATTTTTGTGTCTTTATTTTTACGTAAGATTCTTCTTTGAGATTTTGAAAATTGATAATTTCTAACATCAATCTTAAAGCTCTCGCAAGCCGTACATTCTACACAAACGGGACGAAAAAACATCGTTCCAAAGCGTCTCCAACCTCTTTCGATTAAGGATTCACAATCTAAAAGAGAGCAGTCTTTTATTATTTTGTAATGCGTATTTTGTTTCGCGTCATCTAGGTAAGAGCACTTGTCTTCACCCACGCTTTCATGTACAAGATTAATCATTAAGTATTATTGCACACTTAAGGCAGTAATGGGAGGTTCAATCTCTGTATATACCTTCAAGTTTATCTTTTTACTAAGAAGCGGAAGGTGTTTTTCTATCATATCAATATGATATTTTAAAAGTAAATGTAATTCTAAAGATTTTTCATCTTTCCACGTTCCAAAAATCATGACATCTGAGTCTATATGAAACACCCTGTATTCAAGACAACCTTCTTCCTTATGCGTCATAGCAATAGTCTTATAGGCCTCGGAAACGACTGCATCTAGCTCATTTTTTTTTGCTTTTACTCGAATAAGTAAGTGTATATTTTCTGGTCTATATAAAACTGAATGCATCTTCTTCCTTTAAAAACTTATTCTAAGTAAATATTCATAAAACAATGGTAAAATCTATTAGAAGATTATCAAGAGGTTTACTATTATGAAAATTGCTATTGTAGATGATTCAAGGTCAGTTAGACTTATGATTAGTATATGTCTAGAAGACCTTGAAGTTGATGCTGCTGATATTTACGAATTTAACAGTGCCGCCGCTGCCTATGATGACTTTCAAGATAACTTTTATGATCTTATTTTTTGTGATTTGCATATGCCCGAAATGAATGGAGATGAATTAGTTGAAAAAATTCATCATTATGTTTCACATCTAGGTTCTTCTAGAGTCATCATGATATCGGGCGAGGAAAACCCCGACTATAAGACGAGACTAAAAGCTTTAAATGTACATCAATTTATAAAAAAGCCCATTAAACCTGAGTCGTTTATGCATCATGTAAAGCCTTATATACAAAGGCTAAGACGCAATAAAGAAGACTAAATCAAAAGCGTTCTTCCAGATAGTCTTCAAATTCTTTCATAATGCCTGCAAAACTTTTTAACATATAATGATCATCTTCATACATTTTTACATAAGCATCTGCAAAATGTAAACTAGACACTTCCGGATCTATAATAGTATCCTTTTTGCCTAAGGCCACAAAACAATTTTTAGGATGGGACAAACTATTTAAATTACTCCTATAAGACAAGTACATATTTGCTGCATTTAAAATAATTTTTTTCTTTTCTAGGTTAGTTTCTGCTTCAAGAAGTTTTTTAGCTTCTAATGCGGGTTGATAGACAGGATTAATAAGTAAACAATCTTTTTTATACTTTGCCGCGAGATAATAAGCATAAAACCCACCCAAAGAAGCCCCGACTATAATAGTGTCATTAGACGCTGTTTTCAATGTGTCTTCACATAAATTCATACAGGCTAAAGGGTCTAAAGGAAGATCAGGGATTAATAAACGATTTTGAGGAAAAAGCTCACGTAATAAGCTAGGTTTTTCTCCTTTAGAAGAAGAACCATATCCATGTAGATATACTATTGAACGATTATTAAAGTGTCCCATATCAAACCCTTTCTATTTATGTGTACTCATAGAAATAAGCACCCCTTCTATAAGCTTATCAATGTCCCCATCTAAGATAGCAGATACATTCGAAAAAGGTTCATTTGAACGAGTATCTTTTACTTGCTGGTAGGGTTGCATCACATAAGATCGAATCTGATGACCCCAGCCTATTTCAGATTTTTCAACACCGTCTTTAATGGCCTGTTGTTTTTCCATCTCAAGTTCATATAATCGTGACTTCAACATCTTCATAGCCGTTGCCTTGTTTTTATGCTGAGACCTATCATTTTGGCATTGCACTACTACATTTGTTTCTATATGTGTAATACGGATGGCGGACTCTGTTTTATTAACATGTTGCCCCCCTGCTCCTGAAGCTCTATAGGTATCAATACGGATATCTTTATCTTCAATCTCAATGTCGATGTCATCGTCTAATTCAGGAGACACCATAACCGAACTAAAAGAGGTGTGACGCTTTGCATTTGAATCAAAAGGAGAAATACGCACTAAACGATGAATCCCATTTTCAACCTTTAAATATCCATAAGCATTTTCACCTTTGATGAGGATACTCGCGTCTTTAATTCCTGCTTCTTCCCCATTTTGATAATCCAGTATTTCTACCTTAAATCCCCGTCTTTCTGCCCATCTTGAATACATTCGAAATAACATATGCGCCCAATCTTGGGACTCAGTTCCACCTGCACCAGGGTGAACGGTTAGTATGGCAGAATTGGCGTCATGTTCACCTGAGAGCATCACTTCAACTTCCATATCGTTCACACTAGAGTTTAGCTCCGTAGACTCAGAAAACAAGGTATTTATTGTGTCATCATCTTTTTCTTCTTTAGCCATCTCATAAAGTTCACTAGCATCATTAAGCATGTCCGACGCGCTCATGAATTTATTCAATTTTCTTTCTAGCTGTGTCTTTTCTTTTTGAATAATCGCTGCGGCACTTGCGTCAGTCCAAAAGTCTTGGGTATTTTCAAGTTCACTTATCTCAGATAAACGAGTAGTGATATCATCTGGTCTGACAATATTTTTTATATTTTGCATTTTTATTGCTAAGGTTTTTAAAAGTTCACTGTATTCGTAATGGTCCATATTTTTCTATCCATATTTATTATATAATTACATTATTATATTGCAATAGGGCTTAAACCATGACAATTATTCAAACTCCCCAAGAACTACAGGAGCTTTTAAAAAATGAAACACAAAGCATAGGCTTTGTGCCCACTATGGGAGCCTTACATCACGGGCACTTAAGCCTAATAGAAAGATCTGTTAAAGATAATGAACTTACTATTGTTTCCATCTTTGTTAATCCCACACAATTTCTTGAAGGTGAAGACTTAGATAAATACCCAAATAAGTTTGATGCAGATGAAAAGATATGTAAAATAGCCGGTGTTGACATCCTTTTTTACCCTCAAAAAGAAGATATGTATGAAGATGATGAGATAAAGGTAATTGCCCCAAATATAAGAGGTTTTGTATTAGAAGGAGCCATGAGACCGGGTCACTTTGATGGCGTATTAACGATTGTGATGAAACTCTTAAATATTGTTTCACCTACCAAAGCTTATTTTGGGAAAAAAGACGCCCAACAACTTTCTTTAATCTCTCAAATGGTTAGAAATTTTTGCATGAAAGTAGAAATAGTTCCCTTAGAAACGGTCCGAGAAGATGATGGTTTAGCCTTAAGTTCAAGAAATATTTACCTAGATAAGGCCCAAAGAAAAGAAGCTTTAAAAATATCTTCTTCTTTGAAAAAAGCCACTCAAACAGTAATGCAAGGTAATTTAAATGTCAAAGAGATTCAAGAGGAAATGGAAAAAGTCTTATCTCCTTTAAACGTAGAATATATATCTATCGTCTCAAGAGCCTTCATTCCTCAAAAAGAAATTGTAATAGGAGATAGTATTATCTTAGTCGCCGCAAAACTTGGACAAACTAGGCTTATAGATAATCTTTGGATATAACTAAAGCGTATTAAGCGCTTTAAGTTTTGCAAGAGTAGCTATGCCATCTGTATAATAAATACTCTCACCTAAGGCAATATCATATCTGCCATTTCGTCTAAGACCAAACTTATCTTCAGCTATAAAATAAAGTTTGCCCTTCTTATAACTTATGCTCGCAATATTAAGATCACTTAATACTATTTGTACACTAAAATCAAGTCTAGAAATAATGCTCACTTGGGATAATTCTTTAACAATTATATAATTTTCATCACTAAATAATATTTCATTTTCTATGCCATTAGTTACTGTTGTTGCTATATCATAGCCATTAGTACCTATAATACTTGAAGAAGCGTTTGCTTCAAATACATAAATACAAGATTTTCCTTCTTCAATACAGGTAACACCATTTTGACTTTCCCCTATCACCAAGGCAGCGAAAGCACCTTTACTTGCAATGTTTTCTGTCCCTAAACTTCCATCATTGATAGTAGTATTGACCTCATTAGTCACAATGTTAAATAAAAGGCCTGACATAAGAACATCTGTCTTGTTTAAAGATAAGATACTTGAACTGTTAATGTTATAGCGAAGAGAAGTCAGTGTGTCCAAAACTTGTGAAATAGTTCCCGAAGAGTTTTGAATAGTTATAAAATTTCCACTAAGTCCTGTCACGAAAGGAAGGCCCAAGTTTGTGCTTATAGTCTGTACGTTAAGGGTATTTAAATCATATGTATCTGCATTGGAAAAAATAAGCTTACGTTCATCTGTCTCACCTACAAAAAAACCTTCTGTATCAACCGCATGGTAGGCTCCATTAGGTTCTACAAAATATCGAGCAGGAGGAAGGACAAGGTCACCCTCTACATTACTATGCACCTCAGATACAAGTACATAGATACCCGTACTAACACTTTCATATCGCACTACTGAAAGATTAGATATTTCTTGTTCCTTACCTAAAGAATCGAAGCCAAGAAGATGTGTAGAAACATTTTGTTCATTCGTGATAGACATGCTTTCTAAAGTGTCAAAATTATTAAAACTTAGTGTCGTTGTAGGAATAGTAAATTCCCCTTCTTCCTTGCACCCACTTAAAATCACTAACCCCAGTAATAAAAATAAATTCATTAAATATTTCATATAGTTTCACTTTTTCATATAAATTTTAACAAAATAATATCAAATTCACGCTTTATGCAGGCTTTTATTTTTACCATGAAGCTCTTAAACTTTCTTCTAAAAACCCATCTATAACCCTATACTTTCCGCGCCCTACTTTTTGAATAAAACCCATTCTCTCTAAACTCGTATACTTTTGATATAAGGAACGCGATTGTAAAACTTGTTTTTCACCATTAGCAAGTCTATAAATCACATCATAAAGGTGTTCTTTCTGCTTAATTTCAGATATATATTCTTCAATTAAATCGTTGACTTCCCAAGCTGCATTTTCATACGCTTCAAGGGCAACTTCTTCTTTAATGAGCTTTACGTCTAAGTGCAAGGCCTGTCTTTCAATATTTTGCATCACTAATATAGTATTTGCAGGATGCCCATTGGTACGTTTGATTAAAGACCTGAGTATCTTTTTATTGTCAAAGACTATGCCCTTACTAGAAAAAGCCTTGCTCAGTTCTTTTTCTAAAACCTCTTCTTCAAAAGGTTCTAAACTTATCTTGCGGCAGAAATTAAAAAAAGCAGATTTTTTATTTTCAAAGATTTCTGTCATTAAGGTAGGATATGAGCCTAAAAAAACATAAACAACTCTATCATGATGTTGCATAGTCCCACGCATTACTTCTAAAATATCATTATCACACTTATGTTTTTTAACTTCTTGAAACTCATCTAAAACCATATACAAGGTTTTATCAAGTTTTATCCCTACCTCATTTAGGGTATCTAGAGCATGTACAAGTTTTTCACATTCACTTACATCATTTCGACTAAATAATTCTGCTGAAAATTCTAAGATCTCTAAATTGATTTTGATGTTGGTCTTATGTTCACGTAAAAATGCAATAGCATTTTTCTTTACCTGCTTAACAAAGCCAAAAATTCCAGCCTTTTCATACGCATAATCGATAATTTTTTCGCTAAATTTTTCAAGTCTAGGAAGCTTTCTTAAATCCGCGTAAAAGTATTCTTGTTTGCGTTCATCAAACACTTGTTTAATCAATGAAGTTTTACCAAACCTTCTAGGCGCCTTGAGCATAAAACTTTGTTCTAAGGTAATAAAATCTTTGGTTGTATCTCGAAGAATCTTTCTATCGTAAAAAAGGGTACCGGTAACAGGTTTACCATATTGAAACAACATAATTCACTCCTGTCTATATTTAAGATAGAGTATATCATATATATATTTCATAGTCTATAATTTTTATAGATATTTAAACCTATAAAAGCATAAGTCTATATTTTTCATGGATAAAGCTTAGGTAGGTTTAGGTCTATACACTTTAACACTATCACTTTTTTTCTCATCTCTAAGGTATTGAGCATGAAGTTGACTCATAATACCCTTCTCGCAATATAATAAATAGTCTTTATCTTGAGGAAGTTTTTCAAACTCAGTTTTTAGCTTATGAAAAGGGATTCTAATACTTTTACAAGAGGTTTGTATGCACTCACCCTCTGCACGTATATCTATTACCACATTCTTATGTGGATCTAACTTGCTTACCACCTCAACAGCCGCAAGATTATTGACATCATCTACAATCTCATCAACATATATATGTTGCGCATTAATAACGGCCTTATCTAAGACTTCATAATTAAAATATCCTGCTTCTTTTTCCATTCTTTTAAAAGAACCATGGGTGATAGGATTTTGAGAAATCACCCCACAATATTCCGGCATGTTTTCTGCAAAATGTCGTGTACCAATAGAGTCCGCTATGGCCATAATATCAGGTTTGTTCATCGTTGAAAGAGGACGTAATATAAGTTTTGTACTAACTTTATCAATAAGAGCAAGGTTTCTTAAGGTTTGACTAGAGACCTGAGCCACACTTTCTCCTGTTAAAAGGGCATCAATTTCCATCTCATCTGCTATTTTTTCAGAGGCTTGAATCATAAGACGCTTAAGAGTAACGCCCATATAAGAAGCTCCTGTAGAGCGAAAAATTTCTGTTATCACATCATCAAAGGGGACAGAGATAAACTTTACCCTATGTGAAGAGCCAAACTTTGACCAAAGATATAAGGCCACTTGCTTTACCCCTATCTCATGTGCTGCGCCTCCAAGATTAAAAAATACAAAATGGGTCTTAAGTCCTCTTTTCATAGTAAGATACGAGGCCACCGTAGAATCAAACCCCCCCGACATCAAAGAAAGAATATCTCCTTGAGTTCCTATAGGAAAGCCTGAAAGGCCCTTATACTTTGAAGTGATAACATTAAGTTGATGATGAATAAGTTCCATATTTACAGTATGTTCAGCATTTCTCAAATCAACACACCGAGCCTCAGTATGGGCTAATAAATACCCTCCAACCGTTCTTGCAATCTCGGGAGAAGTAAAGTCATGAGTACCCGTTCGCTTCACTCGAACCACTATGCTCTTTCCTTCTATCTCATCTCGAACTAGGTCGCCAACCGTTTCTTTAATCTTGTCTAAGGTATCCATATTGTCAAACTGCAAGGCCTCTAAGATATATTCAATTCCTGAGGTATCTAAAAGAGCCTGTTTCACCTCTACAAGTACAGAAACAGGGCTAAGGATTTCTATCTTATCAGAAAACTTTTTAACGCCTATATTGCTATCTATCTTTTCTAAAATCTTTTGAAGATTCACATATAACTGTCCGACCATCTGTCTTTTAGCAGAAGCACCTTTAATCATAATTTCTGGAAAGAGTTTGAGTATGAATTTTTGAGTATTAGAAGAAGATTGCACGGATATAGCCTTATATTATATGGTGCAATTATAACATAAGCCCTTCTTTATTCTGAGCTATTTTAGGATACTCTTTATTCTTGGTTTAATGCTAGTCTAAAACCAATATCCTTATTGATTGAGTTGTCCAGCTTATAAAATCTAAAACTTGCTCGTAAATCTTTTGATTGTGATAGATAGGACCCTCCACGAACAATCTTTTTGTGTTTATTCCGGCTTTTTTGTGTATAGTCCAAACGATAATCATCTATGCACCATTCTGAGGCATTACCGCTAAGATCGTACAAACCCCATTTGTTTGGCTCTTTTTGTCCAACCTTATGTAAACTCAGATTTGAATTATTTTTACCCCAGGCATAGGCGTCAAACTTAGTGCCTTGCTCCCCCCAGAAATATTTTGTTGTAGTACCGGCTCTACTAACATATTCCCATTGAGCTTCACTAGGAAGTGTGTACTTTTTACCAGTTTTTTTACTTAACCATTGAGCATAAGCCAAAGCATTATCCCATGAAACATTTACAACAGGAAACATGTCCTCAGCATCTATCTTTTCTTTTTTAATATCTATAAGATAAAGGTTATACTCAGCGTTACTAACCTCATATTTTCCTATTGAAAAAGCATCATTAATCCGTACAAAGTGAAGAGGCATTTCATTATAACTACCACAAGTGGAGCATCCCATCTTAAAATGTCCCGATTGTATCTTAAGCATTTGAGGTTCAACATATCGTTTCTCTTTTGCCTTTAACCTGGCCATTAAAATTTCGTCTTCTCTTTGTCTTTTTGCCAACTCTTGCCGATCTTTTTCTTCTAAAGCTTCTTTGATTTTTTTGTGAATATCTATTTTTATTTCAAAGTTTTCGACATACTTTTGAGCTTGAAAAATATATTTTCCTATTGGAAAACCTGCTAAATAGTTTGCGTACGCTTGCAAAGTGTTGACTTCAACCGTATCTGCCCATAAAATATCTTCGGCAGAAGGCTTTATTTTAACAGGTTTAAGCGTATTAGGAACCTTAAAGTAAAAAGTATTATTTGATAGTTTCATAAACGATTTTTTATTTATTTTCTTAAAATCTTCAAACCATGTCTTATTTGATAAGCCCTTGTAAGTAAAGTTTTTATTTAAATAAGAACTAATTAAATTTGAACGACCACTCGCAAGTAAATCCGTGTTCTTTGGTGTCATAGTTTTTGATAATTTTACCTTATCAGCATTTAACTTTTTTCTTATTGTGACGTTATCAGCACTGTCAATTAGGACTATATTTTTACGGCTTGAAAACCTCTGCATTACATTAAGTATCGCTTCTAATTCTATCTTCATCTTATAGGCATCTCTATAGTCATTAAGGGTATCTATAGGAAGTAAATAGTTTATATCATCTATGCGCGCTGTATGACCACTATAATAAAATAAAGCAATGGCCTTTTCACCTAAGATATCTCTAAATTTTCTTAAGGCTTGAACCATTTCATCTCTTGTTGCATTTTTTAAATAGATTGTTTTAAAGCCATTTGCTTTCAAGAACTCATTTATAGTATTTTTTTTAAATGAAGACTTGTCATTTTTAAGTTCTTGATAGCTGTCATTTACGACAACAAAAGCAACACGTTTTTCTTTTTTCATAGCCTTTAAACTCAACTGTGCTTCTAAAGTAAAAACACCTACTAAACATATAAGTACAATCCATCTCATTTATATTTCCTTTACCAGTCTAAACCCAAGGTCTTTGCTTTTATATGTTTCTTGCCTATACGCACTTATACCGGATCGAATCCCTTCTGAGTTTGATAGAAAAGATCCCCCTTTAAGTACTTGTTTATCTTCGTTGTTATCTACATTTATACACCACTCATTAGCATTTCCATACACATCATAAAGACCCCAAGGATTTTGCTCTTTTTCTCCGATATTGTGTAATTGTTCACTCGCATTACTTTTTATCCATGCATAAAGGTGGGCGTTATTAACTCTATTTTTTAACCAAAATGCTTTTTTCATACTCACATCTTTATCTCCCCAGAAATACTTTGTTTTGCTACCAGCTCTTGCTGCGTATTCCCACTGTAATTGTGTTGGAAGACTATATTTTTTTCCACTCATTGCACTGAGCCAGAGGGCATATTCTTTTGCTTCTTGAAAAGTCACGTTTATAATAGGTTCATCTTCTCTTCTGTCATACATTAAAAGATTTTTATTGCTTTGAGTTGCTTGTAAAAAGACTTTATACTCTTTATTACTCACCTCGTACTTTCCAATTGAAAAGCTTTTTAAATTTGAGGTAGATACGAGTCTCACCATTTTAGGTTCAAGATAAGCACTCGGTTTATACACTTTTATTTTTTTTGAAACTTTTGTATTGGGTAAAGATAATTTTTTTTCTTTAGCCTGCGTAATCTTTGCGAGTTCTAATGAGACTTGCCTTTGGACCTCAGCATCAAACTTAGCTTTTATATCTGCTTCTTCTTTTATCTTGGAGAGTTCTTGAGCTTTAATCATTTGTAATTCAGCCTTCTTAATCTCTATTTCCTTAATAGAATTGCGTGCTTTAGACTTGTATTTACCGCGAGAATAGTGTTGTAAATATAAACTTAATGAGGCAATAGTAGACAACTCTAAACTTTTTTTCCAAAACTTATCTTCTGCATTTAAAAGTTTAGGGGGAAGTTTAAAATAGAAGTCTTGCTTTGAAAGCTGCACATAAGCTCCTTTGTTTTTTCTTTCAAATGCAGTAAATCCATCTCTGGATAAAAGCCCTTTTTCAAGGAATATTCTTTGAAGTTGTTTGGTGAAATTTTTAGTTTTTCTAGTAGTATTTATCTTACTTGATATAATTAAATTTGTATTGGATTTAACCTTTAACTTAGCCAACCCTTTTTTTTGAATATGCAAGCTTTTAGAGATTTTTATATTTTCTACACTATCTATAACTAAAAAATTTATACGATTATTTGCTCTGTTCATAATCTTTATAATGGCATTAATAGACAGTATTTTAGAAAAATTACTAGCATGAGAAATAACATTCACAGGTAAAAGATAATTTATGTTATTTAATTGAACTACATGTCCTCTAAAATAAAAAAAAGCAATCCCCCCTTTTTCCATTTTTACATTAAACGTTCTAAAACTTCGTATAGTATCTGCACGACTTGAATTTTTTTGATAGATAACTTGAAAGCCATTGGCTTCAAAAAAGTTTTTTATCCCATCTACTTCATCAATATTATTACTATTAGCTGCACCTTCATAATTAACATTTTCTATTATAAAAGCAATACGTTGTTCATCTTTCATCTCTTTTAAGGTAATTTCCTTAGCCAAAACAGATGACAGTAGAAACACTAATAACAACACTACTTTCATTTAATTTCCCCCGTTTTCTGTCCTAATAGAACGTGATGTTTACTTTAATAAAGATCACAAAAAGCAAAGCCTATAAGCTGAGCTTAATTTGCAGTATATACAACTTTTACTCCATCTACTAAAGAGTTTTTACCTATATATCCAACCGCTTTAATATCATTCATTACTCGTCTAATAACTTCTTCATCTGAGCCTAGTACTTCAGGTATTTCACCTTTTCCTGTAAAAATACGTTTAGCCCAATACTTACTCATTCTACTTCTGTTCTTATTTGCTACTGACTTATAAAAATTATTATAAATATCTGTTTCAGAATTTTGATCTAAGGGGATTAATACTTCACCATTAGGCAAGGCCTTAATCTTTTTCATAAAAATCATCTTTGTATAATCTCGATTTAAATTTTTCACCTTTGACTCAGGATTTACAATCACAACAATCTGCGCGAGAACAGAACTTATTAATAATAAACTTAATAGTATATATTTCATAAAAGTCCTTTAAAAAATTACACTAAGTGCAATTTTATACAAATCAGCATTTGTTTTTTCATAAGCTAAGGTGTTATCAAGAAGATTAATCTCTTCTGGCGACTTACTTAACTTTTGATATTCAAGTTTCAAGGCTGTTTTCGAGTTAATCTCATATCTAAGACCTGCAGTAAGTGTTACAGAATCTGTCGCTAGACCTGATCTAAAAAGACCAACCGTTCCTACTGGGGTTGGGGTGCCGGTTATGGGATCCACTAAAAAAACAGGAGCATTGGAATTTTTAAAACTGGTATCTACCGCAGCATAAGTAACATGTGGTGTAAAATCTCCTATTCTATATCCTAACGTTCCATAATAAGACTTCGTAGCTTCTCTAAAAAGTGTGTTAGCGAGGTTACGAGTGGCATATTCACCAATTAAAATAATATCTGCAATATCTATCGTTAAACCAATACCTGCAAATTCTCCCCTTGCATCATCTACCTTAAGTCCTTCGACATTATCAATGCCCGGATTATTTAAATTACCTGCACCCGCTAAAAAAGCTCCGGCAGGGGATATATCATTAAGGGTTGAACTCATTTGTGTTTGTGCATAACCCGCATGTAATCTAAAATATTCATTGCTTAGAGTAAAGTTAGCTCCTATAAGGTTCTTGAAGGTAGAAGGAAATACTGCACCTCTAAAAAAAATATCTTTTTTTACATTTGATCCATAAACACTAGCTTCGATCGTCATGTCATTTGAAAAAGTATGATCTAACAGCAGGTTTACCCCATCTGTATAGGTCATTGGAGCTTGAGAATAAACCTCAGAAGGAGGCGTTATCCATAAAAAGGTATATCCTATATCTAGAGTACTTGAATATAAATAAACCTCAGGTCTAAAACGACCTGCTTGAATAGTAAAATCATCCGTAAGGTCATAATTGATATAGGCCCATTCTAACTGAACAGCTGAGCCTTCATTTTCAAACCTTCCAACCATTTGCACCGTCACAGATACATCATCTGCAATACGAGAACTTATTTGAAGACCAGCAAGTGAGTCTGGTTGAAATTCAACCTTATCATCTGCATATCCATCATGTCCCGGTGAAGGAAATAAACTATTTGCACCTACTTCTTTATCTGTAATATACCCACCTGCAGCAGTTGCGAATCCACTTATTCTAACCTTGTCAAAAGCATAAGTATTCAATGTAAACAATAGGATGAGACATAAAAAAATTATTTTCTTCACTACTATAACCTTTTTTAATATAATAAATTCGATTGTATTTAAATAAAGTAAATAATAAGTAAATATAATTATAAATATTATAATATTAGTGTAAGTAATTAAAAATAATATTATTTTATACTGTAAAAATTACTATTTATAGCTCGTAAAGACTGTGAATTACGTCGTATAATTCCATATTTAAGGAATGAGTTTTTTTAGACTTCTATTAAGTTAAGTTTATCTTCTAAAAGATAAGCAATATAAGCTTTAACCTTAGATTTTGTAATCTCAGTAATCGCGGTTTTATAAAATGTAACTTGTTTAAGGTGCGCTTGAGCATAAGAAATAGAAGATTTATAATCTATAACGATCCATTCATCTTCTTTTTCAATTAACAAATCTATATAACGCAACTCTTCATTATAAGTTATCGCTTTTTCTTTATGTATCTTGCCTTGTGTTAATTGTAAAAATTCAGAATTATTTGTTACCTGTGATATTCGTTTTTCTATAGAAATAAATTCATCTTCACTTAGTATGGCACCATATTTATTTTTAGCAATATCAAGACCTAAGAACATTGATTCTTGTGAAAAATCTGGCATCATCTCCAAGGTGTAATGCAGAGCCAAGCCAAATTCTATCGCCTTATGGTCTGATTCATCTTGCTTGTCTTGAGATAATAAATCCGCCTGAGTTCCATAATAAAAATCTCTAAACTTTATTTCACGATACGATACTTTCAATATTTCCTTCTTCATTCTTAATTCAAGAGCACCGTAACTCTCTTGTGAAAGAGCTAAGTTTTCAAACTTAGAGTCCTTAGACTTATGAATGATAAAAAGACTTTCTTTGGCTCGGGTAAAGGCAACATACAAGGCATTAAGTTCATCTTCTTTAGACAGTTTTTTTTCTTTTTCAAGAGCAAGGGCATAATTCTCATCAAAAGAAGCTCTCTTGGTCATTCTAAGATAAATATTTTCTAAATGAATGCCATTATATTCATAAATAATAGGGCTTTTATCTGAACTACCTCTTCCAAGTCTGTCTAAAACAATAACATGCTCATATTCTAAACCCTTAGATTTATGAACAGTAAGCACTCTTACCCCGTTTAATTCCTTTTGAGCAGCACTCGCGTCCAGTCTTTCATATTCATAAATAAAAGCTTCTATGTCTTTGTAATTTGAAAGTTTTTCTAAAAAATAAAAAACATTCATATCTCCATCATATAGCTTAAATTTATCTATCAGTTTTTTAAGCTGAGTACTTAAATCAGGTGAATTAATATCACAAGGATAAAGTCTTTGAGGCTTTTGTCCTATAAGAGAAAAAAAGTTTCTTGCATAAATTTGTTTATTAAAATACGAAAATTTTAGATATTCAATTAAGGCCTTAATTGTTTTTTGATTAATAAGCTTAGACGTAGTTTCAGTGACCACATCAATACCTTCGTGCTTTAAAAGTTCTTCTACCTTAGATCCATCAGCATTCGTGGCTGTTAAGACAGCTATATCATTTAAATTAGCACCTTGTTCTATCAAAAGCATAACCGTAGGCACCATAGTTTCTAAGACTTCATCATTAAAAATCACCTCAACATAACCCTTAGTGGCACCTTCTTTAACGTCTTGAGGAACATATCCTCTTATCTTATCAATAAACACCCTATTAACAAACTCTACCACTTCTTTTTCACTTCTGTAATTAGTACGAAGTTGATCTACTTGGACATCATAAGCATCAGTAACTGCGTAAAAAAGTTCTTTTTTTCCCCCACGAAATCTATAAATAGACTGCTTAACATCTCCCACTAAAAATAAAGACGACCTCTCTTTTGAACCAAGTCCTGAAGTCATTTCATCAATTAAAGGTCTAAGAATTTCAAACTGTATGGTAGAAGTATCTTGAAATTCATCAAGTAGCATATGGTTAATGTTGGCATCGAGTCTAAAGTATAAAAAAGAACTGTCTATGCGTCCCTTGTTAGCCTCACCCTTAAGTAGATAAAAAACCAAATAAGTAATATCATCAAAGCTAAGTTCTTCGTCTTGGCTTGCTACCATCATCTTAGCTTCAATATAGGTATCTAAAAGAGAAAAAAGTTCTGCTAAAAAATGAGACTCCTTATGCTTCATATAATAAAAAAGCCCTTCTTTTATCTCATAAAGTAATTCATCCATTCGTGGCACAAAAAACTTTTTAAAATCCCAATATTCTAAGGTGTCTTTTTCTATCCAAGCCTTTGTCATAAGCTCATCAATAGTATCCACCTCCATAGTTCCACGACCACGTTTTCCAATCGCTGTTGCAAAAAGTAAATCTTGCAGTTCTTTAAAAGACTTCATTACCATTTGTTCATGAGATTTAAAATCTTGAGCAATAAAAGAAATAGCTCCCATCTCATTCTTCTTGGCATACAATTGATTTAACAATCCAAAAACATCCGATAAACGCTTAGACGCTAAAAGAGAAAGTTTAATGAGAGAGTCGTCTTTCCCCTGAATATTTACAAGAGTCAAAAAGCGTGCCATTACTTTAAGTTCATGTTGAGAGTCAAAGGTAGAAAAGTTAGGCATAAGCCCCACATGAAGAGAAAACTTTCTAAGTATCTTGGCAAAAAATTTATCTAAGGTCATTACCTTTGTATCTGCATTTAAAAGTGCTTTTAAAACCTCAGGACGTTTTAAAACAAGCTCTTCAGGGGAACATTCAAGCACCTTAGCAATCTCACCTAACTCACCCTTATTTTCTAAGTCTATAAGCGTATTAACAATACGTTCTTGCATCTCATTAGCCGCCTTGTTCGTAAAGGTTAAGGCTAAGATTTTATTAGCACTTTCTCCTGCAAATAAAAGTGAAAGATAACGTACCACAAGAGAGAAAGTTTTTCCTGAGCCAGCAGAAGCTTCATAAGCGTGTAAATCAATAAACATTTTTTCTAAATCCAATACGTAAAACTAAAAGAATAAGCACATTATCTTCAATGCGAAACAAGACCCGAATCTTTTTAGCAACCACAAACCTATATTGCGATTTAAATTCACTACCTTTTAATTCTTTTACTTTTTTTGATTCTTTTAATACTTCAAAGTTATCTGCAAGATAATGAAGCTTTTTAACAATAAGTATTCTATCAGGGGTTGAAAAACCTTTTAAGTCTTTAACAGATTTTTCAGAGTATTTAATCTTCAATATCTATGCCTAATTCTTCATAAACATCAGCACTGTCAAAGACCTTCGTTTTTCCTTCTTTAATATCACGAGTAACACTATCTGCTACGACACTATCCGTGTAATCAAAATAAAAGTCTAAGGCCGTTTCTAACACTTCTTTTTGAGATTTGTGCATAGCGTCTGCAACTGCTTTTAATTCATTTGCAATAGATTCATCAAGAGAAAATAACTTTTTTACTGTTGCCATGATATTTCCTTTATATATCTAATTATATATCCTTTTAGATATATAGTCAAGTTAAGTACCTGAGCATAATAAATGTTATTGACTATGCTCAGGCATTTAAGCCCGTCCGCATAGTTCAACATAAGGACAATAGTTACATTCTTTTAAGTCCTCCGTCTTTTCAAAGTCAAAGGTCTTTGTTTCTCTTAAAACATGTAAGTGCTCATATAGAAGTTCTAGTTTTTGCTTTAACAAATTCTCACTTATAATACTTCCTGACTTCAAGTCGTAATATCCACAAGATGTAACTTCACCTTCTTGTTCAGCCAAGAGAAAATAAAATTCTAGTTGAAAGTCTGTCGCTTTTTCTAGAGTTTTAACTGTGTATTTTGGATATGAACCTGACTTGTAATCTAAGACTTCTAAGCCCTCTAATGTACTGTCTATTCGGTCTATATTTCCTGTTAATCTTATACCGCACACCTCTTTTGAAAGGGACTTTTCACAGGCTTTTACTTCCACTTCTTTAAAACGTTCTATTTCATTATCTATAAATGGTTCTAAACGTTTTATCCACATTTTCTGTAGGTACTTATCTAAAACGGTTTGCTCGGAGGCTAATTTTAAAGCTTGTGCAATTTCAACTCTCAACTCATTTTTATCCGCGAACCTGCTCTTAGTTTCATACACATCTTGAAGTGCCTTATGTAAGGCGTTTCCTATCTCATGTTCAGCAGGCAAGTCTTTTTCTATTTGATGTTCACTTAAACCATCTATATATCTATGATAAAACTTTCTTCTACATGATAAAAAACTTTTTAAACCCGTTGCTGATAAATTATGTTGAGTAAAATCATAATCCACTTCTATCTTTTCTTCTTCTAAGTGCTCTCTCTTATGTGGTTTAAATAAGACATCTGCCCATTGTTTTTCACTATGAGAATGACTTAAATCAATCCCAAGTTGAGTTAAAAAACGTGATGGTACCGAGTCAGCGGAGGAAACATAAGAAACAGCCACTTCTTTCGCTCTTAAAAATAGATTATTATAATAAAGCTTTTGTAGAGATTCCCTATCGCTTGCACCCGGTAGTCCTGCTTTTATTCGTGTACTTGAATTTAAAAACAGATCCTTTTCACTTTTTCTAGGTACCGTGCCCTCATTAAAATCCACAACTATAACGCCTTCATACGCCACTGATCTTGTTTCAAGAACCCCCATAACCGTTATTTTTCCACCTCGGATATCATCAATACTTTTTTGTTTCAAGCGGTTTAAAAAAAGATGAAGAGCAGACTTAAAAGTGCTATCATTTAAAATTGGTAAAAGTTTATCAAAATAAAAAAGTTCTTCTTTTATTATTTTGAGGACTCTTTTATTATTTTCAACTTCTAAAAAAGGCAACATTAATTCTTCAAAGTTTAGCTCCGATATTAAGCCCTTATACTTTTCTTGTAAACCTTCCGCTAAGTCAACACCTATACGGTTCAGTCGTGCTCTATTTTGTACAGTTTTATCATCTAAGTATTGACTCACCGCTTCTAAGGCTTGAACAAACTTTGAAGAGCGTAAACTCTCCCCCATAGCGAAGTTAAAATTACACTTTTCATCAAATCGTTTTAAATGCTCGGCAAAGTTTTCATTAGGCAAGACTAAGACTATTTTTTCCGCCTCTATACCCTTATCTATAAACTCTTGAACCCTTTGCTTAACAAAAGACACTTGAAGC
>NZ_JAEMVE010000044.1 GCF_029216045.1 Sulfurimonas sp. MAG313
GTAGGGTGGGCATGAGCACCATCGCCTGCATTGATTATAGATGCCTTAGTATGTTCAGAAATTATTTTAGGAACGCCTGAATTAGCATGTCTAACAATTATAGCATTAGGCCCCATAGCATCTAAGTTTGCCGCAGTATCGGTGAGTGTTTCCCCTTTTTTAGTAGAACTCTTAGCAACATCAAGATGCACCATTTGCGCACCTAAACGCTTGGCGGCCACTTCAAATGAAGAACGTGTTCGCGTAGAGTTTTCAAAAAACAAGGTGATAATAATCTTATCTTGTAAAAGAGGGACAATGTGTCCCGCCTTAAATCTAGCGGCATCCTTATAAAGTTCTTGAATTTCATCAAGACTAAAATCGCTGGTGCTAATGAGATGCTGCATAGATTTCCTTTAGACTAATTATAGCTTATTTGTTATAGCTTTGATATTTTCTGGTGAAAATTTAATAGGGGAAGAGAGAGTGGAAAATTTAAGGGATAGCTCTATACTATCCCTAAGCAGGAGGATCTTATTTATTTCTTAAAAGGATTAGGGCACTTAAAATGACTATAAGTGAGATAAATATAATAAAGGCAATGGTGAAAAATGAACGTTGGCCATTATCTATTGCTTTTTGTAATGTTTTAGTTGGTGAGGCTAAAAGGTGCATCCCTAGAGTGTCTCCTTCAACCCCTTTAATCGTTTTATAGGTGAAAAAGTACCTGTCTGTTACGAGATATTTTTCTTGTTTAAGTTTCTCAAGATCAAGAGATTGTGCTGCTTCTAAAAAACTCTTTATTGAAGGCATTAGTAGATAATTTATACTTACCAATCTTAGGAGAATCTTTCAGATAAGTGGCAATCTTTAAATATGCTTCATCAATTAACAAAAGGTGATGGTTCCCTTTTCGTTTGAAGTTTTTTGGAACTCTGTTGAAATCTTGAATAAACTCAAGTGAACCAAGATAGTTTTTCCCATCTTTAACCGGTACAATTGAACGTAAAGTTAGTCCTACACGACCCACTTCAAACCCAAAGAAAGGGACGTGCTCTTTTTGAACATGTATAATAGACTTTCTAAAACCACTTAAATCATCACCAAACTTGTCAAGCTTCCAGCTGCGCACAAAAGAGGTGAGTTCATTGGTGTGAATATGGATTTTAATTTTATCTATTCTTGTGTTTTGTTTGAAAAGCTTAATCATTTGGTTAAATTTAGAAATAGCAATACTTCTATCATTTTTAATTAAAGAATCTTTAATCTCTTGTTTGTCCGCAAGAAAAATAGCATTAGTAAGACCAATATTTTTTAAGAGGTCTTCCTCATGTTCTAAGTCATTTAGCAATTTGTCAGCAAAATTAGCAGAGATTTCTTTCTCAACATTTTTCGACATATCGTATAAGTATAAAAACAACACGGTCGTAATAAGAATTGCGAGTGCTGAGATAACCTTAAGAGTAAAATATTTTTTTCCCATAGTTAACATTCCCTTTTGAATAATATTGAATAATTACATATAATTGTAAAATATACATAAAGGGTAGCTCTGAAAATTTTATACTCCTTAAGTAAATTAGAAGTTGCTAAAGAAAAAAAAAGGGCATAAACGCTGAAAAAAAAGATAGAAAAAGCCTTGAAATGGGGAAAATAAAAGGTGACTGTTCATAGGAAGAACACAAACAAAGACTTGTTTATGATGGATTTGATGTAATAAGGTGACTTGAGTAGATTTTATGAAGAGGTTTTCTTCATAAATCCCACGAATACACGGTTTCTAGTAGTGGTACTGCATACCTACTGTTAGGTGTGTTATATTTGTACTGTCTACTAAGTTTAGACCAACTGTTATATCAATCTGATCGTTTAGTTTGTAGCCACCTTGAAGACCTAATGCTAATCCAATTTCACTCGCTGAAGCAGAAGTTGTGCCACCATAACTACTGTTTAATGTTTTATAAATTAATCCTAGTCTTGGTTTAACAAAAATTTGTTCATTAATCTCATAAATATATGCTGCATAAGCACCTAATGTTAATAATGAAAGATCATAAGTCCCACCAAGACCTGTGTCAACAGAAGGGCTTATAAGACTATAGGTTAGTTCCGTTTCAAGAGCAAATATTCCAGGCCCTAAATCATCATCTTGCTCAAAAGGTACGCCCCCAGTAAGGACTACGGCAATACCACTATCCAGTGGATCTATACTCTCTAAGGCTAATGCACCACCTGCATATGCACCCTCTGTATTTAATTCTATAGCAAAAACACTTGTGTTAAGTAACACTATTGCTGCTGCTGAAAGCAATGCTTTATTCATTTTTTCCCTTTTGTTTATTATGATTTTATTTATTTTAACTAAATAAAATTTAATTATACTTTAAACAAGACTTAAATCTTAGATGTACTCTGCGTAACTGAACTTTACTCCAAATTATTACTGTCATTAGTGCCTATACCAATATGGAATTGGGTTTTATTACGCCACTAACTAAACAGTCAAAGAAATAATGGTTTTATTTTTGAATATATCAAGGCAGATTATTGAAGGAGCTACTAGTAGCTTCAAGGTAATCTAACGTAGAGATATTCAAAAAGAAAGCCACCCGAAGGGAAGCGATTAGAGGCACGACTTTAGCACCTAAATA
>NZ_JAEMVE010000045.1 GCF_029216045.1 Sulfurimonas sp. MAG313
CTTACCAAAGATGGTGTCCTTACCATTTATAACACCTCCGATACATGCGCTGAAATTGTTAATGACAATACTTTAGCCACATTTGTTGCAATGGCACTAGATATTTCTGCTGAAAATATTACAAATATAGAAGCAACAGTAGAAGTACCAGTAAAAATAGAATTTGACCCGAGTGAGTTTGAAGATGAGGATGATGACTAATGACACAATTACAAGAAGACTTTTTAAATGAACTAAAGAGTAACCCAAAATTTACAACCAATGAGTTTGCAGTTATATATGCAAAACATATTAAAATAGCGATCCAAGACGAAGAGAAAAATGGCGCAGACGAAACTAGAGCCAAGGCAATGGGTAATTATTATACCGTTGCTATTTTGTCTAACTTTATAGCTAATGAAAACAAGCTTTCTCGAATCATCGCGGCTAAAGAGAGACTATAGAAGTTAAAACACTTTTATAATAAGGGAACCTCTGAGTGAATGTAGAGTTTTTAGAGGTGCGCATAACTATTGTTTCCAAAAATGATTCACAGGCCCATGTCCATGTCCCAGTATTTTGTCTTTACCCTTTTCTATGGCGATATTTAGATATTCACATGCTTTGATACATGCCTCTTCTAAACTAAATCCAAGCCCAATGTAAGTAGCAATACTTGAAGACAAAGAACATCCTGTTCCATGCGTATTTTTTGTTTCTATAGTTTTGTTGTGAATGACGGTAGTTTTTTTACTTTTATAGTTATAAAGTATGTCTGTCATGGTGTCGGTTAGTTTTAAATGACCGCCTTTGAGTAAGACCGAGGTATGGTATAACTCAGCTAGTTCTTGTGAAGATATTTCCAAATTATTGATATCTATCTTATGTCCGATAAGTAACTCAGCTTCGGGAATGTTTGGTGTTATTAACATAACATGAGGTAAAAAGTCCTTGAGGCTTTGAACCGCGTCATCATTTAGGAGTTTGTCTCCTGAGGTAGCTATCATTACAGGGTCAAATACAATATGTGTCATCTTATACGCTTTCAAGGTGTTTTGTACGGCATTAATGACCTCCGAAGAATGAAGCATACCTATTTTAATGGCAGAAAAACTTATATCATCAAAGACTGCTTTCATTTGCTCTATTATATGAGGCACAGGAATAGGATGTATATCTGTAACCCCTTGGGTGTTTTGTGCAGTACTAGCTGTAATCACAGAGGCTGCGTAGCCACCATTTGCTGATATGCTTTTGATATCGGCTTGGATACCCGCACCCCCTCCAGAATCAGAACCTGCAATGCTTAAAATAGCGCAGTAAGACGTACTCATATCTTCCACTTCTCTTGTTTGTGCGCTGAATCCCAAAACATCCATTCTAGCTTAGATGTCTTGATAAAGACTTCTTCCATCTTGGCTAGATTTTGTGGTGAAGCTGTTAAGGCGTAGGTGTTGACTATCTTTATAGCTTGTTTAACGGCAAGGGCAAACTCATCACTCGCGTAAGTAGCTATCCATGCTTGGTAAGGATTCGAATCCTTATTTGTTTGTGTCTTTAAGATAAAATCACCAACTTCTTTATATATAGTAAAGCAAGGCAAAACTGCGGCTACACCAACTTCTACGGACTCATTTTGAACGATGCGTGCTAAATATGAGTTATACAGTTCACACGTAGGTGAAGGCTCAGGATTTATATACTTTTTTTCTAAGAACTCCTTATGCAAGGCATCTTCTACTTGAATAATCCCTGTAGCGGATTCATAAAAAAACTGTATATCTTCGGGTTGATGGCACTTACTTCCAACGGCAACTAAGGCTTTTTTATATTCACTGAGGTAAAGAGAATCTTGGTTTACGTAAAAGCCAAAGGTGTCTTTATCTAAGGTCGCTTGCATAAGCTCTTTGACAAAGTCATGTGAGACGATGTCTTGAAAGATATTTTCTGTTTTTTGCCGGGTTTGTTCGTACCAATTTTGCATGATTTATCCATAAGTTTTAAGTACGCCATCATAACAAATATTTCTAAAAAAAAGATGAAATTTTTTTTAATCCTTTTATCTTCTTTTTATGTTTGATAAATAATATTTACGATGAACAGCTAAGCTTGATGTTCTTAGATAAAAGTGGTGTAGCTTTGCATAGGTGTTCTAACTCAAGATGTTCCTCAAAGGGAGATAATGCTACTTTAAGTAGTTCATTAACCATGCTGAAATCATGTTCTTCAGCCCTTGTTATGGCTTCTTGAAGGATATGGTTTTTAAGTATGTATTTTGGGTTTACCTTTAACATTTTTGCATGTCGTAAAGCTTCATTTAGGGTTTCTTTTTCCAATCGTTGTAGATATCTATCTAGCCAAGTATCTAGGGCTTGTTTGTTTATACAAGTATCTAAGATATCTGATTTTTCCCCTTTAAAACGAGAAAGCTTTCTAAAAAATTGTGTGTAGTCTATGTCGGTACTTGCCAAGGCTCTAAGAAGGGTTTGGTAAAGCTCTTTATCTTCTTCGTGTTCTGTTTGAAGACCCATCTTTTCAAGCATAATCTTTGTAAATATTTCATGATAAGTCGTCCAAAAGTTATCATCCAACACCTCTTCACATAACTCATACTGTATTAGAGGAGAAAGTGTACGAGCAAGCATGTCTAAATTCCAAAAAGCAGCCCCTGGTTGGCTTGAGAAACTATAAAGACCTTGCGTATCGGTCTTATTACACACAAAGTGAGGGTTATAGTTATCTAAAAATGCAAAAGGACCATAGTCAATTGTTCTTCCATCTATAGCCATGTTATCAGTATTCATTACTCCGTGATTAAAACCTACACACTGCCATGAAGCTATCGTTATTGCTGTGTTTTTAACTATCTCAGCATACATTTTTAAGTAAATATCTTGACTGCCTTTTAGGTAAGGAAAGCTTTCATCTATAACATAGTCCGCAAGTTCTTGAAGTTTGTCATGTTCTTTATAAGCATTTAAATACTCAAAGGTTCCAAAGCGAACCCATGTAGGTGATAAACGTAATACGATTGCACCTTTTTCCCATTTTTCTCTTGGGACATCCGTTTCACTTCCTATAAGAGCTAGCGCGCGTGAGGTTTCAATACCTAGAGCAAACATAGCCTCACTAACTAGGTATTCACGTATGGATGAACGAAGGACGGCTCTACCATCGCCATGACGAGAATAAAGAGTAAGCCCTGCACCCTTAAGTTGTAAGTTCTGCCCATTAACCTTACCTAAGTTTATAGCTCTTCCATCACCTAAACGTCCTGAAAACTGACCAAACTGATGACCTGCATAGCACATAGCAAAGGTCTGGGAACCTTCTAATTTAGTTTTTCCATTGATTATATTTATAAGTTCTTCATCAAGGGCTAACTCTTCATCAATTCCTAAGAGTTGTGCGGAACTTTGTGAAGTAGAGATTAAAAAAGGTTTATTTAGTGGAGTAGGGTCTACTTTTTCGTAAAAAACAGGAGCAAGATTTAAATAGGGTGTGGTTAGTTTTATCTTTGAAAATTTCATAAGGAGTTTTTATCAAGTTATCTATTAAAGTTTACTGCGTATAAAAAAGGAATTATATTTTTAGGATATCTTTAAGGACACTTTTAAAAAGGGATAATAAACACTCTATCAAACTTTTAGGCTATTTTTAAAATTTAATATTTGGCCGTAAGATGAGTACATGTCTATTTATACCTTCTTCTTGCAATTCTCCTAAATATCTATTGGGACCTGTATATAAATATCCGATTTCAAGACCAAAACTCATAGACTTGTCCCATAAAGAAGGGAACTTCTTTTCTAATATGAGTTCTGCTTCTATAAGCTCAAAGGTAGTTGCATTGCTACTAAGACTAAAGGCAAACGCACTGTTGTATAACCATGAAAGATAGTTATGGTTGAAGTCGATTCGACTTCTTCTAGCCCCTATGTAGATACTGTTTGTAAAATTTCTATTATCGTGAATACGTGAGCCAAATCTAAAACTCCAGTCAAGGTTTTCACCCTTTTGATCTCGTGTTCCTTTGAGCTTAAATTCAAGATTTATCCATTTATCATAATAGGCCTTATTATCTTTAATAGAATAATCACCTATACTGGTCAGATAACCTATAAAGGCTCTATTTGAACCGATGTGCTCTTCATTTTTTCTATTAAACTTCAACATCCGTCCTATAAAAAATGAAAGAGAATAAGGCTCTTCAAAACCTGCCGTCACAGAGCGTATTAAATTAAAATCCTTATAGCTTAGGTCTTTATATAATCCTTCATGTTCAGATCTAAAATATAAACCAGCCAAAGACATAGGGTGAATAGAAGCTTCTATTAAAAATATATTAGGAGAAAAAGTGTGTCGAAGAAGACGGGTGTAAATCTCAATCTCAGATAAATTACTTGCATCAATATTCTCATTTTCCTTGTCTAAATCAATATAAACAGAGGCATTAGAATAATATATATCTGTTTCATAATCGTACTCTAATGCCGATTCAGCAGATAAGGAAACAATAAAAAGTGTATATAAAATAAAAAGTTTTAACATAATGTCAAGTGTAACATGTTTTGATAGGGATGGGTTTAAATGATGCTTTTAAATTTTGCTATAATTTCATTTCTAAAATAATTATCATTTGACTTTGTTATATTTACTATGGCAGCTGATGTAAAAAAGGATGAGGGATAGAACTTCAAAATAGTATTACAAGAAAAAACCTTAGAATTTTGATGACCTCCTTTTATACAAAGGCTATAAAAGATCACGAACTTGGCCCTTATTTTATACATGAAATTAGTGATGATATTAGCGATGAAGACTGGATGCATCATATAGAACTATTAGCAGATTTTTGGTTGGCTAAAATTTTAGGTGAAGATACCTATTATGGAAATTTTGTTGGAGCTCATGTAAAGATGCCTCATATAAAAAGAGAAACTTTTGCCAGGTGGTTAGAACTCTTTTCTCAAACGGTGGATGAGGTGTATATCCAAGAAGTTGCTGAGGTTTTTAAGAAAAAAGCCTTAGAATTTACAAAAGAATTTTTTACAAGTAAGAAGAAAATATAGAAGTTTTAAAGGAAAAAAATGCAAGTAAATGAAAAATGGGATGTTTTATACATCAAAGACGATACATCATTGTTTGATGTAAACACAAAAGTGTTTGATGAAGTGTTTCGAAGAGTAGATAAGGTTCAAGGCCGAGAAGATGCACTAAGACTTTTCAATAATAACTTATACGATATGGTTATTTGTGATTTAAGTGTTGACCCAGAAGAGATTGCTTTTATGAAGCAACTTAAAGATAAAAAGCCAAAAATGACAATATTTGTTTTAGTGGATGAAAAAGACACAGATAAGGTATATGGCTTTGCTGATTTAAATATGAATGCTTTTATTTTAAGTCCCGATCAATTTGACGAGGCATTAGCTGAAATTGCAAGGTTTGATCCTTACGCATAAGCATAATTCTTTTACTTCAAGTGTATTTAATTACTTATAAGGTATAATTCGCCACATTTTTTTAAAGGATTCAACATGCTAGAAGGCATTATTAGAGAGAGTATTGGTAAGAAGGGTACAAAAGCACTTCGCCGAGATGGTTATCTTATTGCAAATATCTACGGTAAGGGTTTAGACAACGTTTGTGCAGCATTTAAGTCAAATGATTACATTCGTACTGTTAAAAACAAAGATACTGTTAATTTTGACGTAAAAGTTGATGGTAAAGCACATAACGTAGTTGTTCAAGCATACCAAGTTCACCCATTAACAGGTTCGTTAGTACACGTAGATCTTATGATTGCACAACCCGGTGTTGTTGCAAAGTATTTAGTTCCAGTTGTAACAGTTGGTGAGCCAATTGGTCTTAAGAACAAGGGTCTTTTATCTGTTGCTAAGAAACGTTTAGCACTTAAGGCTAAGGTTGAGGATCTTCCAATTAACATCACTCTTGATGTTGAACCTCTTGACATTGGAAACTCTATCCTTATTCGTGATATTAAAGCACCTGCAAACACTAAGTTTTTAGACGCAGACCGTGTTGCTGTAATTAGTATCATTAAAGCTAAGTAATTATTATAAAAGCTTTACCCCTAAAAGGTGCTTTACGCACCTTTTTACCCTTCTTATATTCTAAGGAAACTTCAAACATGAAACTTATTGTTGGTTTAGGCAATCCTGGTTCAGAATATGAAACTACACGACACAATATTGGATTTATGGTTATTGATGAACTGTTAAGACGTTCTTCATCACAAGAAGTGACTAAAAAATCATTTAACGGCAACACCTACAAATCAAAAACAGCTATCTATCTTAAACCCCTAACCTTTATGAATTTATCTGGTAAAAGTATTTCTAAAGTGAAACATTTTTACAAGACAAATGACACTATCATCATACATGATGATCTAGATCTGCCTTTTGGAACCCTTCGTTTTAAATTTGCAGGGGGACATGGAGGTCATAATGGTCTTAAATCAAGTGACTCAGCTATTACCAAAAACTACATTCGTGTTAGAATGGGTATAGGTAGACCTGAAAATAAGGGTGAAGTCTCTTCCTTTGTGTTATCATCCTTTTCAAAAGACGAACAAGCATGTCTAGATGAGTGGATTGCTAAAGCAGCGGACGCGGTTGAAGAACTTCAAGTACAAAACTGGGAAAAAGTAGCATCCTTACATTCCATTAAAAAGTCTAAGTGTTTAAAAAACTAAGGTAAAACTGTGCTCACATTTAAGACAATTTCTTTTTTATATTTAAAGTATGTTGGAATTATCGTGATGGCCTTAGTACTGTTTTTTGTTGGCTTTGATGTGATAGATAAGTTGAATGGTTTACCCGATTCAGCGAACTTAAAACTTTTATATACCTTGTTTCGTTCGTATTATGCCTTAGATATTTTATTTCCTATTTCTTTAATATTTGCAATGATTGCAACTAAAATTTCCTTAATTCGTTCTAACTCCTTGGTCGCTTATTATTCCTTAGGCTATTCTAAAGCAGATGTCTTGCGCCCATTTACTTTGATATCTACCTTATTGATATTAATGTATATTTTAGCTCATATGTATACACCCTTTGCTAAAGGAAAAAAATATTCGGACAATATCTACACTAGAACAACGAACTCAGAACCCACACAAAACCTATTTTTTACCTATAAAGATTATTATGTGTATTTTCAAGAACTACGTCCCTTACAAAAAAGAGCTCATGTTATTCGAATTTTTAATATAAAAGATAATGATTTAAATGAAGTTATTGTCGCCCAAGATGCTGTTTATATAGACGACTATTGGACGGTGAAAGATGCAAAAAAGTTAATAAAGCCTCATAATATAGGTTTAAAAAGTAAGGGAATTATCATCTCAGATGAAAAAGATTTAAAGCTTTTAAAAGGTTTTCGTCCTAAGTTATTAGATCAAGTATATGAAGGCTCATCTTCATATACTATTTTAGACGCTTTTGAAGCAATACAATTACTAGATGAGCAAAATGTTAATACAAATAAAGTAAAAAGTGTTTTATATAAAACGATTATATATCCATTTTTTGTGCCTTTTGTTGTGATTATAATTTTCTTTTTTGTACCTATAAGCCCCCGTTTTTTAAATGTGACACTTTTTTCTTTTGGAGCATTACTGTCTACCTTGCTTATTTGGGGAATGTTTTATATGCTTATTCAGCTTTCTAATGCCCAAACTATTTCGGGTGAATTAGGGATAGTCTTACCTGTATTTTTATTAGGCTTTTTAAGTGCTTTTGTCTGGTATAAAAAAGCCAACACCTAAGCTCTCACCAAGATATAAGCTCATTTTAGATAAAATCGCGACAATAATGTAAAGGCGTATGCCTTTTATGTCAAGGGTTTTAAAATGATAAACTTTTCACAACTAGCTGAAAAATACCAAACACCACTTTATGTCTATGATTTTAATAGTATTAGCGAACAATTTGAGTCTCTAAAGTCTGCTTTTAAAGCGCGCAAGGCAATTATGGCCTACGCTATTAAAGCAAACTCGAACTTGTCTGTTGTAAAATATCTTGCCAGTTTAGGTGCAGGTGCGGACTGTGTTTCTATTGGTGAGGTTCGTCGTGCATTAATGGCCGGTATACCTAAGTATAAGATTATTTTTTCAGGGGTTGGAAAACAAGACCATGAAATTAAAGAAGCACTTGAATCCGATATTTTATTTATAAATCTTGAGAGTGAGGCTGAACTTGGTCGCGTAGAGATTATTGCAGCTGAACTTGGGATAAAAGCACGTATTTCAGTTAGGGTTAATCCTAATATTGATCCTAAAACACATCCGTACATCTCAACAGGTTTACATGGAAATAAGTTTGGTGTTGATTTAAATATGGCTAAAAGAATGTATCTTAAGGCTAAGAACTCAGACAATTTAGATCCAGTTGGAATACACTTTCATATTGGCTCTCAACTAATAGAACTCGAACCAATTAGAGAGGCCTGTGTTATTGTTGCTGACCTTGTTCGCACACTTCAGGCTGTAGATATAGAGCTAAAATTTTTTGATGTTGGTGGTGGTCTTGGTGTTAAGTACAAAGACGAGATTACCATTGATCCTAAAGAGTATGCACAAGCTATCTTAGGCACATTAACAGGTCTTGATATGACAATTATGTGTGAACCTGGGCGCTTTATAACAGCAAATGCAGGATATTTCTTAACTCGTGTTATGTATGAAAAGAAAAATGATGAAAAACGTTTTGTTATTGTAGATGGGGGCATGAATGATCTTCTTAGACCTGCCTTATACTCAGCGTATCATAAGATAGAAGCTATAGATAACGATGGTGAAACTAGCCCAGCTGATATTGTTGGTCCTGTGTGTGAAAGTGGTGATTTCTTTGCTAAAGATACGGACTTACCAGAGTTTAAACATAATGACTTAATTCTTATTCATAGCGCGGGTGCTTACGGTTTTGGCATGGGTTCAAACTATAATACACGTGGGCGTTGCGCTGAAGTGGCTATAGAAGATGGAAAAGATAGACTCATTCGTAAAAGAGAAAGTTTTGAAGACTTAATTGCATTAGAAGAAGAATTTATAAAATAGCTAGATGGGTAATATCAAAGATGGGTTCGTTTTTACCTAGAAGATATGAATATACAAGGATATTGAATGAAAACTTTAGCAGATTGTCGAGTCGCCATTGATAGTATTGATGATGAAGTATTAGACCTTATTAACCGTCGTATGCAAGTAGTTGAACGTGTGGGCGAGATAAAACAAGAAAGTGGAGGGGCTATTTATAGACCTGAACGTGAACAAGAAATTATAAACCGCTTAGCACTCAAGAGTAAAAATGACAAGGGGATCTTAAACAAAGAAGCAATAGAAGCATTATTTTTAGAGATTTTTGCAATTTCACGTAATCTTGAGTTACCTGAAAAAATTGCTTATCTTGGGCCTGAAGGTAGCTTTACTCATCAAGCAGCAGAATCACGTTTTGGCGCGATGAGTGACTATCTTTCTTTAAATTCTATTCATGCTGTTTTTAATGCACTTGAGAGTAAACGTGCAAAATTTGGAATTGTACCTATAGAAAATTCTAGAGATGGGGCCGTGGGTGAAACCTTAGACTTATTGGCTAAGAGTTCTTACAAAATAGTTGCTGAACTTTATATGCCTATTCATTTGTCTTTTGTTACTTCTGCGCGTTCTTTACATGATGTAAAACGTATTTATTCAAAAGATAAAGGCTTTGGTCAGTGTAGGGATTTTTTACTTGAACATGAACTTCAAGATATAGAGCAAATACCGGTTGAGTCAACAGCTAAGGCGGCAAAACTAGCAGCAGCAGATCCCGAAGCCGCGGCCATATGTTCACATATTGCTGCAAAGCTTTATAATGTCCCTAATATGTTTGAAAACATAGAAGATGTAGACTCAAATACTACTCGTTTTATTATTTTGTCGAACTTTGAAAATGCACCACATGCCTCTTCAAAAACTTCTATTCTAGTGCGTTTAAAAAATGGAAATGAAGCCGGTGCCTTAGCTCACTTTTTGGATGACTTTGAAAAAGCGAAGATAAATCTTTCTAAGATTGAATCTCGTCCTTCAAGAGAATCTGATGGCTTTGGATATTGGTTCTTTATAGACTTTTATGGACATATTAAAGACCCAAGACTTACACAGATTTTAGAAAAAAGAGCACAAGAAATTACTTGGTTAGGCTCTTATGTTAAAGGTGATAAATGATTTTTAATGATACATTAGACGGAGTGAAAACCTATGAAGCCGGTAAGCCTATTGAACTTGTAGTACGTGAGTATGGAGTGGACCCAAAAGACATTATCAAACTTGCAAGTAACGAAAATCCTTATGGAACATCCCCTAAGGTAGTTAAGGCAGTACAAAATATAGCGCATAAAATGTTTTTATATCCTGATGATTCTATGTATGTACTTAAAGAAGGACTTTCTAAGAAGTTTGATGTGCAAGAAGATGAACTTATTATTGGAGCGGGATCAGATCAAGTTATAGAATTTGCAGTGCACTCTAAGTTGAACTCTAAGACCAAGGTCTTGATGAACTCTATTACCTTTGCAATGTATGAGATTTATGCACGTCATGTCGGCGCACAGATTATTCGTACATCCTCTCGTGAACATGATTTAGAAGAATTTTACCGCTTATATTTAGAACATAAACCTGAAATTATTTTTATTTGTACCCCAAATAATCCTACGGGCGACGCAATAGATACAAAAAAATTAAAAGACTTCTTAAAAAAAATTGACAACAATACTTTAGTCGTGGTTGATGGTGCCTATATGGAATATTCAGCGTATAAAGACCCAAGTAAGTCGGTGTCAGCAAAAGAACTTATCTGTGAGTTTTCTAATGTACTTTATTTAGGAACATTTTCTAAAGCATATGGTCTTGGCGGGATGCGAACAGGGTATGGGATTGCTAATAAAGGGATTATAAAGGCCTTTTATAAACTTCGTCCTCCTTTTAACATCACTACGCTTTCTCTTGAAGCAGCAACGGTAGCGCTTAGTGATGAAGCCTTTGTTCAAGAGTGCATTGCAAAAAATTTTGAGCAGATGAAAGACTATGAAAATTTTGCTAAGGAAATGGGACTTGAAATTATAGATTCTTATACCAATTTTGTAACGCTTTGTCTTAATGATACCCAAAGTTCAAGTGAAATTTCATTATCTTTGTTAAAAAAAGGTATGATAGTCAGAGATTTAACGGGTTATAATCTTAACGCAATTCGTGTAACAGTGGGAACTTCGGCACAGAATAAGCGCTTCTTTGAACTTTTCAAAGATATTACACATTCGTAAGAATGTAAAGTACTGAAAGTACGTGGGCTTTTTGCCGAAAAAAACTCAGCGTTAGCGTAAGTTAATGGGCTTTTGCTCAGTAGCTGTAAAAAAGAGTTCAGAAGAACTCAATTAAAATAGGGTATAAATGGATTTTAAAGCACTCATCTCACAACTCGTTGGTCTTTTTGATAAGTTAAACAAGAGCCAAAAAATTGTTGTAGGTGCAACCATAGTTGGTGTTGTAGTATTCTTGATATTTTTAGTTGTGTATACCAATAAGGGAACAACACGCTCAAATTATAAGGTGCTGTTTGATTCACTTTCGGCTTCTGATGCAGCCTTAGTGATTGAACAACTTGAAAAAGATAATATCCCTTATGCTATTCCTAAAGATAATGTTATCACAGTACCGGCGAACGTAGTTTATAAGGAACGTATTTCCATTGCTGCATTAGGTCTTCCTAGAGAAAGTAGTGTAGGTTTTGAGCTTTTTGATTCTCAAGAATTTGGAGCAACAAGCTTTGATCAAAATGTAAAGTTTTTACGTGCGGTTGAAGGGGAACTTGCTCGCACAATTCAAAGTCTTTCTCCAGTAGAAGTGGCTAATGTGAATTTAGCTTTACCCAAAGAATCTCTTTTTGTATCCACCCCATCAGAGCCAACTGCCTCCGTTGTTGTTTCATTATTTGAAGGTCGTATTTTATCGCCTAAACAAATTAGAGGAATTAAAAACTTAGTGGCGGCTGCGGTTCCAAAGATGAAGGTAGAAAATGTTGCACTTATTAACTCAGAGGGTGAAGAACTTGGAGGAGAAGGTGACAACTCTGTTTTAGGTGAACTCTCTTCTATGCAACTTAAGTATAAAAATACGGAAGAAAGAAAAAGAGAGAAAAAAATTATTAATGTTTTATCCCCTTTTATTGGGGGAGATGAACGTGTTGTGGCTAAGGTTACTATTGAATATGATTTTTCTCAAAAGTCTTCTAGTTCAGAAGTGTATGACCCGGAATCTGTTGTTAGGTCGGAACAAACCATAGAAGAAAAGCGTGAGGGATCTGGTCCTAAAGAGATAGGGGGCGTTCCTGGTGCGGTGAGTAATATTGGTCCCGTAAAAGGACTTGACTCACAAGTTAGTAGGGATAAATATGAAAAATCAAATGTCTCAACTAACTATGAAATTTCTAAAACAGTTTCAAGTACTAAGGGTGAATTTGCAACTATAAAACGTGTTACAGCCGCGGTTGTAGTTGATGGAAAGTATAAGCAAAAGCTTGATGATGAGGGTAACCCTACAGATGAAATTGAGTATGTGAAAAGAGCTGAGAGTGACTTAAAAGCTATCTC
>NZ_JAEMVE010000046.1 GCF_029216045.1 Sulfurimonas sp. MAG313
AACCAAAAAGTGTATCAAGCATGGAGAGATGAGCTTACTCGTCCTCTTGATGTTGATAACAAATGGCGTCGTCCTCAATGGATTAAACGTCCATGGGTTCCTCTTTCAGAGAAAGCCTACGCAGTTAAAATCAAGTAGTCTAGACTACTTAATGGGGAAAGGACTTTTTCTAAAGAAACCTTTCACGGAGTGAAACCTCTTTGTTGGTTTTGTTCTTTCCCTTTTTTCTTCCTTCTAAAAACAAACAATCATTAATCTTATTAAAGAAAACAGTGCTTAGATTTAGTTACTAATCTAGTATAGTAATGAGCTTAGGCACGGGGACATGTCTCAACTTTTTCCCTTGCAGGGGAAAAGTGGAGCCGTGTCCCCCTTAAACACGACTAAACAGTTGGTAACTTTTTTGTTTTGCTTGGAAAATGGATTGTTTAGCTTACTTGTTCAAAATCTTTTTTTAAGCATGTTTCTTTTTTAACTAACATCATTTTAAGCAACTTCGTGTATAATCGCGAGTAATAAATATAGGCTTTTTAACAGCCTTATGCTAGAGGGATGATTTTTATGGAACAAACACAAGCACGTAGCAATATATATGCACTTCTTTCACGTATTTTACTTTTAGAACTTGATAATGAAATGTTAGAGATGATTTTAAATGATAAGAATATTAATGACTTCTTTCCTTCTTTAAAAGGATGGAAAGCCTTAGAAGATTTTGATAATAAAACATTATTAGAACAACATATTAATGTTGATTTTGCCAATATCTCTTTACTTCACCTCGTCCCTTATGAAACTTTTTACACAAGAGAAGATCAGATGATAGAAACAGGTGGGGCTAATCCTGTTACAAATATGTATCATGAATTTGATTATGTGGTTGATTTTGCAAAAGCAAGAGCTATCTCAGCAGATCATATTGGCGTTGAGTTGGAGTTTATGCATTACCTTGTAGAAGCAGAAATTTCAGCAGCAGCGGCTAATGATGAAGAATCTGTTAAACACTTTCAATTTGCACAAAAAACTTTTTTAAATAAACACCTTCTTAAGTGGGCACCCATGTACTTAATTAATGTTAAATATGAGTCTCGTACTCCAATTTATTATGACGCAGCAGAGATGTGTTTAGAATTTATTCTTTCTGATAACGAATACCTTAGCGTAGAAAAAGCGGCCTAGGTTAAATAGTTTATCATGGCTGGTTTAACCTTAGATCCGACACGTTGTGTTCGTGCACTCGCAAAATTTTCTGAATGTACTAAGTGTGTTGAGATTTGTCCTGTTGATATTATTTCAGTAGACAATCATCTTCCTTCATTTAACATGAGTCAGTGTGTTGGATGTGGTGGATGTGGTTCGGTCTGTCCTACGGAATCGTTTACTCTTGATGACTTTAATCCAACAAATTTCTTTTTTGATTTTGTTCAAAATGAAGATACTTTGATTTCTTGTAAGAAAAATGTTCCTTGTATTGCGTCACTTTCAGTTGAACACTTAACTTCTTTGGCAATTTTAAAAGAAGGTCTTGTTTGTGATACGGGTCATTGTGATGGATGTGAGATAGCAGCTAAGTTAAAGCCCCAAATTGATGCTAATATCGAAGAAGCTAACTTTATATTAGAAGCAATTGAGTCGGACAAGAGTATAGAAGTTAGAGATATTGCTTATGTAAATGAAGAGGTTCTTGTTGAAAATGACAGAAGAGGCTTCTTTAAAAATATTAGTGTAAAGTCTGCGGCTAAAGCCAAGCATGATTTTGATAGAAAAGTTGAAGTTCAAAGCGATGAAGAACTAAGGCATGAAGTGTTCACTGAAGATATTGCTAAATTAAAACAAAAGATTCTTCCTGATAAAAGAAAAATATTTTTCACAGCATTAAAACGAACGCCCAAACCATCTCAATATCATATAATAGAAGCGCAAGAACTTTCTTTTACAAGTATGAAAAATGTAGATAAAGATAGTTGTACAATGTGTCAAATGTGTTACCGCATTTGTCCAACGGCAGCCTTAACTTCAGATATGAAAAATTCAAAGATAGAGTTTGATCCTTTTTTATGTGTAAAGTGTCATTTGTGTCATGATGTATGTGAACCTGACTCCATTAGTTTGGCTGAAACCTTTGATTTAAAGCAGTTGTTTGAACCTGAGGTTAAGAGTCTTGTGACCTTTACTGTAAGACGTTGTCATGAATGCGATAATTATTTTACATATAAAGGTGGGGATGTAATTTGTCAACGTTGTACCTTAGAAGAAGAAGAAGCAAAAGAATTATGGGGATTAGAATAATGAATAAAAAACTACAAGAAAGGAAAATACATGGCTGAAAATTTATCGGCGCCAATGAATGATGATAATGTGATTGACACTCAATCTTTATTATTTGGATTTCTTGCTGAATACGCCCAACAAAATCGTTTTTCAGTAAGTCTAAACCGCCTTATAAAACAAGAAGGTGATAATGCGATGTGTATTCCTATGAATATCCGTCCTGATGATATTTACTTCACGGTAGCGGGTCTTAAAGAAGCCAAACTAAACGGGGTTGCTTTAAGTGCTGAATATGTTGAAGGTGTAATGGAGCAACTCGACTTTAAAAGCCCTGAGGTTGAAGCCTGTGGGTTTTGCGATACTATCATAGTTAAAGATAAAAAGCTTTATGGTGAACTAGCAACAGGAAAAGCCATTTGTGCAGTTCTAAAAGAAGCTAAGGTTTCTAAGCTTGCTATTCTTGGTTCAGGTAAACTAGCTAAGTCTATAGTAATGCATATTCAAGATACAGACATTAAAGAATTAGTTTTATTAAATGATAGAATCGAATCATGTATGACCTTACAACAAGCACACTCAAAAGAGCTTGAAGGTATAACTGTAGATATTGATAGGTGTATTGAAAATCAAGAAATTGATGTATCCTCCTTTGATGGCTTTATTAACGCAACACCAGCGGCACCTAAACTTTCTAAAATTAATAAGGACACCGTTCTTATTGATTTAAAAAGAGAAAGTAATTTAGTAGATTATGCGGCAGTATTTTCAGCTAACTTTATAGATAATGAAAAGTATTCTAAGGTACTTTCAAAAGTATGTTATGAGATATGGAAGCGTGGGTAAGAGTGCGTGAGCATTATGCTAAGTAGAACTTAGCATTTAGGTATACACTATATAAAGAAGGAATAAAGATGAAAGATTTTAACAATTTAGATGATTTAAAAGCAGAGTTTGATAAGTTTGTACACGAGAGTTGTATTGGTGAAGAGCAAAAGCAACAAGCCGAAGAAGAAGCGGACTTAGATGAGGCACCTGCCTTTGTAGATGAGATTTCTGAAAAGCTTCTTGGGCCTGCTCATGCAGGTGTATATCTTTCTCGTTTAGATATTAAACGTGTTGCTGAAGCTATTGATGAGTCTTTACCTATTAAAGAGCGCAAAAGAATGATTAAGTCTTTAATGCGTCATACTACAACTAAGGACTATTTACGTGGAGCCTTTGGTGAGTTTAGTAAACATATCAATGGTCGTTTAGCTATTTATCAAGAACTAGGAGATGCATTTCCATCATCTAAGTATATTTTTGATGAGTTTAGTGTCAAAGCAGAACGAACTAAAAAGATGTTTAATAGAATTATTGAAGATTTTGAAGAATTTAATCCAAAAGAAGACTTGGAACCCGTACTTTTTTAAGTCTACTTTTTTTTTCTTGGCAGTTTTAAAACAACAATTGTAATGACTGCCATTACCAGAAAGATAACAATATTATAAGACTCGTTGTTCATATTTTCCATATCACCCTTTCACAAACACATCTAAAATAGTGGCTACAATAATAATTAATGCAAGTCCCACTGCACCTCTTTCTACATTCTTGAGTTTTTTATAAATACTTTCTAAGACAGTGTCATTAAGGGAAGTAAACTCTTTTTTTCGGATGTACTTCATTGCATTTGTAAAACTATCATCTCCGAAGTGTATTCTCCATTGGGGTTGGCCTAGAGTATCCCAAACATGTACATGCATTTTTTTTAATTGTACAAAAAATTGATTGGTTAAATAAATATGAGAAAACATCAGTATAAAAAAGATGAGTGATATAGGTAAAAATAAGATAGTTATCATACGAGATTATAGCTAAAGTAAGGTGTGTATTTCTTCTAAATATATTTTTTATTAGCTAAGCCTCCCATGGCGGTGCATCTTTTTGTTAGAGGTATTTATAAAACATAACTTTCTGACTTTAACAGTTCAGGGTAAATTATTATTTCTTCTTGCTCTGATTCTGAAACTGAATCCTTCATCGGCTTAAAACTTATTTTTACAATTCGCTCATTATCAGATCTTGAATAATCACTAAAATTATTGGTAACATCCCCCTTAGTACCCTCATCAATATTCAGAACTTTTACATTTGACTCTGACGAGAAATCAAATGATCTGACGTCTATTGTACGTATGTTTCTATTGTCTTTCGTTTTGTAATGTATTTTCATTTTGTCTAAATCAAAAACGATTTGCCAAAATGTTTGTGATGGTGGGATTCCTTTTCCTAGCCACTTAAATAATGCTTTAAAGCCAACTTGTAGATTTACAGCGTTTAGTATCTTAAATGAATACTCCACTGGCTCACGTATCATATTTGATTCATTGAATTCTTTTACCATTAATAAAGCCTTTGCCGATCGATCTAGAATTGGCTCTTTTATAACAATGCTATCAGCCTTAATATTTCTAAATTTTTTTGAATACTCAATAGATTTAATAATGCTTTCATTGCTACAGGCAAAATGATCTAGCGATTCAAAAGCCTTTAGTTTTCCATTTTCAAACTCTATAATTGCACTATTTCGAGATTTATCAGTAACGCAATAATGCATTGGATAGATTTCTGTTTTCAAGCTAAGAGAATCTAGGTTTTTAACTATCTCATTCACACTTGAGTAACAATCTAGTTGATACTGAATCCATTGTAGTTCACTAATGTTATCATCTTTTTTTGGCTGCACCTTATCTGTGTCGTGCCACATTGAGACAATAGCTAGGCCTTTCTCATTAATACCACATGTCGGGATTTCTCTGGCAAATTGATTAAATGTAATGCTTCCATATTTTGAGGTCCATCTAGGGGTTTTCAGAGCCTCATCATAAAGATTGT
>NZ_JAEMVE010000047.1 GCF_029216045.1 Sulfurimonas sp. MAG313
AACAACTATAACTAATGGAAAACAAGTTATATGGAAAACAAAGTTCCTAAAATAGGAATGTTGGAAAACAAAGATACGGAAAACAAAAAATGAAAATTGAAACAAAAACAGCACATTTCACTAACCCTCTGTATTTAGAGAGTGGTCGTATTATAGAGCCTTATGATATTACTTATGAAACTTATGGTGAATTAAACGAAGATAAATCTAATGTAATATGGGTGACTCACGCCCTAACTGGATCCCATCATGCAGCAGGAATTTATGAGAATGAAAACAAAGCAGGGTGGTGGGATGCACTTATTGGCCCGGATAAGGCCCTTGATACTAATAAATATTTTGTCATATGCACAAATGTTATAGGCTCGTGCTTTGGCTCAACAGGTCCTATCTCAGATGATTACGCGACTCAAGCTCCTTACCGATATAAATTCCCCGTGGTGACTATTAAAGATATGGTAAAAGCGCAAAAATTATTATTAGACTCTTTAGGTATTCATAAACTTGAGGCTATTGTTGGGGGATCTATGGGTGGTATGCAAGCACTTCAAGCTGCGGTAGACTTTCCAAACTTTGCTAAAAAAGTAATTGCTTTAGCTACGACACATGCTACAAGACCATGGGCCATTGCCTTTAATAAGATAGCTCAAGAAGCCGTTCTTGAAGACCCTGCCTTTAAAAAAGGTCTTTATGACCCAGCAGATATAAAGATTACGGGTTTAGTAGGACTAGCAATTGGAAGAATGGCTGGGCATATCTCTTTTCTATCACCTGACTCCATGGATAAAAAGTTTGGCAGACAATATAAAAGAAATGATGGTCTGTATGAGCTTTTTGGAAAGTTTCAAATTGAGTCGTATTTAGAATACAACGGATATAATTTTACTAAGTGGTTTGATCCACTTTCGTATCTTTATATCACAAAGGCCATTAATATTTTCGATTTAAGTCGAGGTTATGACTCTTTAGAAGATGCTTTGGCTAAAATAAAGTCAGAATTATTTTTGATAAGCTTTGATGCAGATATGTTGTTTGAACCAAAAGAGTCCAAAGAGATATTTGATATTATGCAAGATATTCATCCTAAAGAGCGAAGTTCGTATCTTAATGTAGACAGTAGTTATGGACATGACGCTTTTTTAGTTGAAGTAGATAAATTTGAAGATTATATAAAAAAGGCACTTAATGGCTAAGGAAAAACTAATAGATTTTGAAACAAAATTGGATGACGCTAAGAAGGTATTACAGACCCTTATGGATCCTGAACTAACTCTTGACGCTAGTGTAAAGTCCTATAAAGAAGGTATGAAAACCCTTCAAGATGCTCAGAAGATTTTGGAATCTGCTACTCTTGAATTTGAAAAGATTCAGGCGAAGGACAGTTAATGCGAGCGGCAATACTTCAAATACCATCTGTTGGGATGTCTGCATCTAAATTTGATTATTATCTTCGTATTGCAAAGTCTAAGGGATGTAAAGTTGTATTATTAGGGGAATACCTTTTAAACCGATTTTTTAAAGAGTTAGAAAAGACTCCAATAGAGATGATTAAAGAGCAAAGTGATCATCATATAAAAACCCTTAAGGCCTTAGCTTCAGAGTATGAGATGAATATTATTGCGCCTCTTATTATTGTTAAAAAGAAAAAAGCTTATAAGACGATTGTAAAGTTTTCACCAAGCTCAACCCTATATTATCACCAACAAATTCTTATTAATTATAAACATTGGAATGAAGAAAAGTTTTTTTCAAATGAACTAGCTCCTTTAAAGTCTCCAATGATGTTTACAGTAGATGGTTTTAAATTTGCAGTTATGGCAGGTTTTGAACTTCATTTTGATGCTTTTTGGCAAGACATTATGGCTAAAAATGTGGACGCTGTCTTACTTCCAACGGTGTCTACCTTTGATTCGCACCAAAGATGGCGTGAACTTATTAAGATGCGTGCCTTTACAAACTCTTGTTATATTATACGAGCTAACCGTATTGGTGAATATATTGAAGGGGATTTGTCTTGGAACTTTTATGGAGATTCTCTTGTAGTTTCTCCTCTTGGTGAGATTGAAAACCATTTGGGTAATCAAGAAGAGTTGTTAATGATAGATTTAGATAAAAAGTCTGTTAAATCAGCTCGAAAAAATTGGGGATTTAAGGAAGCTTTACAAAAGCGATAATTATGACAATAATAAAACTGTTTTTACTATTAATTTTATGTTCTGTGTCTTTACAAGCAGATGTTATTATGCAAAGTAAAGAACAAAATATTCAACTCATTGGGCTTCCTTTTTATGAAGATAAATCTAATTCCCTAAGTCTAAGTGACGTCCAAAAACAAAACTTTTCAGTGCATAAAAACAAGGTGGCTAGTTTTGGATTTACACAATCAAGATATTGGTTTAAAGTAGTCATAGACCCTCAAGAAGATGCCAAGTTAAATAACTGGTGGTTAAATGTTTCGTATCCACTCTTAGATAAATTAGATTTATATATTTGTGATGAAGATGGAAAGCTTTTAGAATTGAAAAAATCAGGCAAGGCAAGACCTTTTGATGAAAGAGAAGCCAAAAGCCGATATTTCCTGTTTCGCTTAGACACGAGCAAGAAACAAGTTTTATATCTAAGTGTTAATACGGACAGTTCTATGCAAGTGCCTATGAGTATACAAACCTCACAAAGTCTTATTTCAACAGATCAATATCTCCTTGTTCTTGCGGGTTTATATTATGGGATTTTCATTTTAATTTTCTTTTATAATCTTAGTAGTCTCTTATATACAAGAAAGAAAAACTATCTTTTATACCTTTTGTTTATTAGCTCTTTTGGCTTATATCAACTTTCATTAGATGGTTTGGGTATTCGATTTTTATGGTCAGACTGGGATTGGATGGTTACCCATGGTAATGGTACTATGATGGGATTTATGATTCTTGTTGTTATTTTGTTCTCACGTGATTTTTTAAAGATAAAAGAATTTGCCCCTGTTCTTGATAAAATTCTTTTATTTTTTGCTTTTTTTATGTCTATTGTTATGATAAATGCTATTTTTAGACCTTATGGTGATGTCATATTATTTTTAGCAGGTGCCTCCATTGTATTACCGCCCTTATTAGTCTTAGCCGGAATTATCTCGTATAGAAAAAAATTTTATCCTGCAAGATTTTATATCTTAGGTTGGGGATTTTTTTTAGGAGGGTCTATTTTATTTGCGATGAATAAGTTTGCTTTTATAGAAGGATATACCTTTTTATCATATGCTCAACAAGTAGGCTCGGCTTTAGAAATGATTTTTTTATCATGGGCCTTAGCGGATCTTCAAAAACAATCCGAAAGAGAATACCTTCAAAAACTTTCTGGTTTAAATACATTTTTGGAAGAGAAGGTTCAAACTTCTATTGAGCAGCTTCGAAAAAATGATCAAGTTTTAATAGAAAAGTCACGTTTAGCAGCTATGGGTGAGATGATAGAACAAATAGCACATCAGTGGAGACAGCCTCTAAACTCTCTTGCTTTAATTAATCAGAATTTATATTTTAAAGTGCAGTTGAGCAACTATACGGCAAATGATTGTATAGAAGCACACGATAAGATAAATGATCAACTTCAGTATATGTCCCAAACCATAGATGATTTTAGAGACTTTTCACAACCGCATAAAGATAAAGAGAGTTTTATTATTGAAGAAGTTATTCAAAGTGCTTTGAACTTAAGTGAAGGTTCTTTAAAATACGCCAAAATTAAAACGCATCAGTTCTCTTCACACCAACATGAAATTTATGGTATGCGCCATGAGATGATGCAAGTGTTTATGAATATGATAAAAAATGTTCAAGATATTGTTTTAGCACATAAGTATAAAGATATATGGATTAAGTTTTTTGTAGAAGAAGACTTGGACAACATTAAAATTTTGATTAAAGATAATGCAGGTGGAATTGAAGAAGAAAAGGTAGAAAAAATATTTGAACCATATTTTTCCACAAAAAAGCAGCTTGAAGGCACAGGTATTGGATTATATATGTCAAAAGAAATTATTGAAAAAAGTATGCTAGGGAGTATAAGTGTAACAAATCAAGAAGAAGGTGCCGTCTTTTCTATCCTTTTACCAAAGGTAAGAGAAGATAAATCTTAGTAAGATAGTATTTAAAATAACATATATATAAAGGATTAAATTATGATGAAATATTTTCACCGTCAAGTGCAGTTATGGGGGGAAGAAACTCAGCAGAACTTACAAGAAAAAAAGATTGCTATTATTGGTTGTGGTGGTTTAGGTTCATCTCTAGCTTTTGCTCTTGGAGCATCAGGTATTGGTGAGATTCATTTAATTGATTTTGATGAGGTTTCTATTCATAATATTCATAGACAAATCGCCTTTAAAACAGGAGATGAAGATAAGAAGAAATGTGAGGTAGTTAAAACCGTTATAGAAGATAGATGCCCTTATGTTAAGGCAATAACCCATGATAACACCTTTGAAGAATTTTCAAAAAAAGGTATTAAGGTGGACCTTATTATAGATGCAACGGACAACCTTCCTACGCGCGCAAAGATTAACGAATACTCAAAAGAGGTTAATACCCCTTGGTTATATGGCTCAGTTGAAGCGTGGAATGGTCAAGTGTGTTTCTTTGAAAAAGCATCTTTTGATGTGTTTAAAATTTCGAATAAAACACCCGCAGGGATAGCCGCACCTATTGTTATGCATATCGCTTCTTTGCAAGCAAATATTGCACTTAGATACCTTGCAGGATTAAAGATTAAAAAAGATTATTTATATTATCTATTTTTTAATGATGAAGGTGAACTTATCACTCAAAAATTTGGACTCCCTACTACATAAATGTCTGAATACATCTTTTCAGATGCTCAAGAAAAGTCTGAATATAAACGTTTGAGTTTACTTCAAGACTCTTTTGATGAAAAGTCTCGTAAACATCTTTTAAAAGCAGGTCTTAGTAAAGGGATGCATGTCTTAGAAGTAGGCCTTGGCTTAGGTTCTATTGCTTCTTATATGTATGACGTTGTCGGAAATTCAGGATATGTCTTAGGCATTGACTTAAACACACATTTTATAAAAGAAGCAGACTATGAGCTAATAGAGGGAAATATAGTTGACTTAGAAATTTCTCAAAGCTTTGATATCATTCACATGCGCTATGTTCTTATTCATAAAGTGAATGCAAAAAAAATTATAGAAAAACTTGTTTCCTTGCTTAAGCCAAAGGGTAGGTTAGTGATTGAAGAACCTGACTTTAGTCTTGCTAAATGGATTGATTCAAAAGATATAGATGGGTGCAAAAATGTTAATTTAGCGATTTGTAAAATGTTTGAGCTAAAGGGTTTAAAACCTTATTATGGATCGGTAGTACATCTGGACTTAGAATCTTCGGGTCTTGTGCTTGATGAAAACATATCGTATTTACACTTATGTAGCGGAGGCGATGATGTGGCCAACGTTATGCGTATATCAACTAATACTTTAAAAGAAGACTATATCCAAACAGGTTTGTGCACAGATTTAGATATCGATGCCTATATACAAGCTTGCAGTGATGAAGAGTCCTTGGCGGTATATTATGCAACTATTGTAACTATTGCAATTAGAGCAGAGCTAGAAAAAAAAGAGGACTCTTCTTTGGTGTGTAGTGAAAAGACTAGGCTTGATGGAGTGTATGAGGCACGTGAAAAAGACGATATCTTAGAATGTTTTGAAGTGATGAAACTCCTTCGCCCTCATATCGAACGTGATAGCTTTGTATCTAATGTTATGGAACAGATAAAGCAGGGCTATCAACTTTTTTATCTTAGCAAGAATTCTAAGCTTGTATGTCTAGCAGGGATTAAAATAGGCACTAATCTGGCTTGGGGTAAACATTTATATGTGAATGACCTTGTAAGTAGTTCTTCTTCTTTAGGTTATGGCAAAGAAATGATGCAGTATGTAAAAAGTATGGCTGGTTTAAACAACTGTAAGGAAATACATTTAGACTCAGGGGTGCAAAGGTTTGAAGCGCATAGGTTTTATCTGCGAGAAGGCTTTAAAATAGCTTCTCATCATTGTTCTTATAAGATAGAAATATAATCAGAAAGTAATTTGATTTCTTCTTTACTTAATGGTTTACTCTGCCCTTCCATAATAGCCTTCATTTTTCCACCAAAGTTACCAGTCTTATATCCCATAAGTGCAGTTTGTATTTTAGAACTCGACCAACCTGCGATACTTGCAGAAGCGTTTAAGGCAGATTTTTTTGCCTGAGATCCATGACAAGAAGCACATTTTGATGAGTATAAGTTGGCACCTGATGCAGAAGCTGTATGTACATAAGTTTGCTTACTAATGGCCTTAGTCCGGGCATTAACAGCGTCAACACTAGCTTGAGCTGCTTTGATAGTGTTGATTTTTGAGTCTAAAACCGTCGTGGTTTTTGTTTCTTCTTGGGGACTTGTACAAGCACTTAATAAGACTAAAGTCACTACTGATAAAATTATTTTATTCATAAATTTTCCTGATTCTATATATGCCTAAGAATATTAGACTAATTAACTTCTTTTTAAAATGAAATCGTATTTTAGTAGAAATTATCTAAGTAAGTGGTTGCTTATTGAGAATAACAATCAATTTAAAGTTGCTTTTAAGTTAGATGCATAAAAAAATGCTATAATGTACCAAAATATAATAGACAAGTAATAGAATGAAATTTGAATCTTACCCCTTTGAAAAACTTAATACACTTTTAGCAGATATATCTCCTAATCAAGATAAAAAACTTATTGCCTTAACCATAGGTGAACCTCAGTTCGAAACTCCAAGTTTTATTCAAGATGCCTTGAAAAATTCTTCATCACTTCTAAAAAAGTACCCAAAAACAGCTGGCGAAAAAGAAACACAAGCGGCTATGATTAACTTTAATAAAAAACGCTTTAACGTGAATCTTAAAGAAGATGAACTTATCCCTTGTTTTGGTACACGTGAGGTTTTATTTAATTTCCCTCAGTTTTTACTTTTTGATGTGAAAAATCCTGTTATGGCTTTTACGAATCCTTTTTATCAAATTTATGAAGGCTCAGCGATTGCAAGTCGTGCAAAGATGGTTTTATTAAACCTTACTAAGGGAAATGAATTTAAACCAAGTATGAGTGAAGAGCAGATGCAAGAAGCTGATTTTGTTATATTAAACTTTCCAAATAACCCAACGGCCTCGGTCTTAAGCTTAGAAGAACTTGGTGAATGGGTTTTACTTGCTTTAAAATATGACTTTGTTTTAATGAATGATGAATGTTATTCTGAAATTTATATTGATACACCTCCTCCTTCTCTATTAGAAGCTGCCAAGCATGTAGGAAATGAGTCTTTGCAAAACACATTAGTTATTAATTCTATTTCAAAACGTTCTTCAGCTCCAGGGCTTCGTTCTGGGTTTATTGCAGGAGACGCTCAAATTTTAAAAAGTTATATGCAGTATAGAACCTATGTGGGATGTGCTTCTCCTCTTCCTTTACAAGCTGCGGCCGCGGTTGCTTGGGAAGATGAAAAGCATGTCAGGGCTTCTCGAATTATTTATAAAAAGAACTTTGAAATTGCTCATGAAATTTTAGGAACACCTATCCCTCAAGCAAGCTTTTACATTTGGTTTAGTGTGGATGATGAGATAGCTTTTACCAAAAAGCTTTTTAAAGAACATCATGTGAAAGTGCTTCCTGGCTCCTTTCTAGCTCGAGATGATGAAAAGGGTGAAAACCCAGGTAAGGGTTATATCCGTATAGCGCTTGTTCATGACGCTGTCACAACACGTCAAGCAATGGAGGCCATTCATACATGTCTGAATTCTTAGTTCAAGTACGCGAAAAATCTATAGAAGCGGTTCATAATGCAGATATCAAAGCTCTTTATGACTTAGTGGAAATGCATCATGAAGACTTAAATGATGAGATAGAACAAGGCTTATATGGAAATATTTTAGAATTAGCGCTTGAACTGTTAACCAACGCGTTAGAATCTAAGGATAAACTGTCCTTAGAAAATGAACAGCAAAGATACACCCTTCGTGCCTTATATGAATACGCTATCTCTCATTACAGTTCAAAACATTTTAATGATGCCCGCGCCTTGTTTGAGGTTCTAGAAGGGGTATCAAAAGAAAAAGAGTTTATAGAATCTATGCGCTTTCATAGTGCGGCGGCAGCCTTAGATATAGAAATAGATGACTTTTTAGATAAGTTTTGTATAGTAAATGAGAAATTGGACGATTTTTATATTAAAGAGTTTCAAGAAGAGGCACAAAACTTGCTGTCTAAGGTTAATGATAAAAAGGAAGTTAAATGAAAATACACTTTATAGGTATAGGTGGAATTGGAATTTCTGGTCTAGCAAAATTCATGTTAGCACAAGGCCATGAGGTAAGTGGTTCAGATATATCTGAAACGGTCATTACTAAAAAGCTTCAAGAATTAGGGATGACACTAACTATCCCACATCAAGCCAGCGCCATTACAAATCAAGACTTAGTCATTCATTCAGCTATTATTCGTCCTGATAATATAGAAGTCCTTGCGGCAAAAGAAAAAAATATAGAAGTGCTTGCTCGTAGAGAAGCCCTTCCTATGATACTTAAAGATAAAAAAGTTTATGCGGTATGTGGGGCCCACGGTAAGAGTACAACCACAGCCATATTGTCCTCAATCTTGAAGGGTTCTGCCATTATTGGAGCTGAATCTAAAGAATTTAAAGATAATGTACGTCATTCAGACTGTGATGTACTTTTATTTGTAGCTGATGAAAGTGATGGAAGCTTTTTAAACTCTAACCCCTACTGCGCTATTGTTCCTAACGCGGAACCTGAGCATATGGAATATTATGATTATAATTTTGATAGATTTTATGAGGCGTACAGATGTTTTATAAACTCAGCTACCTTACGTGTACTTAATGCAGAAGATCCCTTTCTTTCTACTCTTGAGTGTGAGGCTATTCGCTTATACCCATCTAAAGATATTAAAAATATAGAATATGTTTTAATTCAAGATGAACCGCATACTCGTTTTGAGCTCTTAGATATGGGCGTTTTTGAAGTATGGGGGTTTGGTCAACATATTGCTATAGACGCAGCTTTAGCCATACTTGCAAGTATTCAAAGCGAAGACATTGAAGAGGTGAGAGAAAAGCTGTTAAACTTTAAAGGTATCAAAAAACGTTTTGATATTATTAATAAAAATGAGGCTATTTTAATTGATGATTATGGTCATCATCCAACAGAAATCAAAGCAACGCTTGAATCCGTTAAGGCCTATGCCGATTTAATGGGCATTGATAAGATAACCGCTATTTGGCAACCTCATAAATACAGCCGTACAATTGATAATCTAGATGCTTTTATTAAGTGTTTTGAAGGAGCGAGTGAGCTTATTATCTTACCCGTATGGGCGGCAGGTGAAGCGAAACGACAGATAAACTTTGAAAAAGATTTTGAGAGGTATTCACCTTTAATGGCAGATGGGGTGAAACGATCTAATCATGACCTTGATGTTATAAAAGATAATAAGGTCTTAAAATCTCTTGATACCGGTCTTATAGTGGGCTTTGGTGCAGGAGATATTACTTATCAATTACGAGGAAGCGCTTAATGCCTTATCTTTTTGGAATAGCTCTTTTAATTTTACTTTTTATAGTATTGCATTTTTTTACAGAAATTTCTTTAAAGCAAAAACTTGGCACTGTTTCTGTTTTAGCGGCCTTAGTTTTAGGTGCATATCTTTTTAACCTAAACAGTAAAAACCGTCGTTTACATTTAGAAGATGTTTTATTAAAATTCACCCATGGAAATACAATTTTGTGCAATGATCTTGAGGTGAATAATTCTTATTATTCTTATAGCTCGGGGACACAAACCTTTATAGGTCTTAAAGAAACAAAAAGTTTTGGTCGTTTAATTAGCTTAGATACATGTCAGTAAAGCTAGACATTATTTCAGCTCAGTTAGATCTGAGCTCCTTTCTTGAACACTTTTGCGAATTTTTCAGTAGAGATAAACCCTTATATATTGAAGGCGATCAAAATCGTCACTTTAGCCTTATTAAAGAACTTGACAAGCATGAATTTAAGTCTCCAACTAAGTTAAAAGACTTACATAATGCCCTTGGCTTTTTAAAGAAACAAGGACTTTTGAATTTAGAAGATATTTTTGAATTTGTAAAAATCATACGATATTTTCATTATCTTCAAAATAAAGACTTTGATGGATTACTTGGTTCATGGGTTAATGGTATAGAATTGCATGAAGACTTTAAAGATATAGAAAAATATTTTGACTTAGAGGGGAACTTTAATGAGGACTTAGACGAAGACCTTGTCAAGATGAATCAAACACTAAAAAGCTTAAAAGATCAGCTCTCAGCCTCAATGAAACGTATTCTTTACACACAAAAATTGGAATCGTATCTTGTAGACAGACAGGTGCATTTTCATAATGGTGAAGAATGTTTACTTTTAAGACCAGGATTTAATCACCATATCAAAGGAAATATAGTTGGACGTTCTTCAGCTGGATTTTTTTATGTATCACCTGACAGTATCTCAAAATTAAAAGCACAGGTAAATTCGGTTAAACAAGAAAAAGAAGCGGTACTGTATGAATACTCCAAAAGCTTTTCCTTGCTTATGCAAAAAATGCATGGCTTTTTTAAAATTTATTGATAGAAGTTTTGATATGTTTGATCACTATCAGGCCAGAATATTTTTTGCACGATCAAAAGATTTACATTTAATAAAGGCTGAAAAGTCTGATGTCATTGTCTTAAACGAGTTTAAACATCCTGCCATTACGAATGCAAAATCAGTATCTGTTGATTTTTCTAATCCGGTTTTAATGGTTACTGGTGTGAACGCAGGTGGTAAAACAATGTTGTTAAAATCGATTTTATCAGCCGCGTATTTAACAAAGTACTTGATTCCTTTGCCCATTAATCCTAAAAACACTAAGATAGGAACTTTTAAAAATATACATGCCATTATAGATGATCCTCAAAATGTAAAAAATGACATTTCAACCTTTGCAGGGCGTATGGTTTCTTTTGGAAAGCTTTTTTCTCAAGAAAAGATGTTAATTGGTGTGGATGAGATTGAACTTGGAACGGATTCAGATGAGGCGGCTGCCTTGTTTAAAGCAATGCTTGAAGCCTTAATGAAAAAGGGCATGAAAATTGTTGTGACCACTCACCATAAACGTTTAGCTTCTTTAATGGCAGAAAACAGAGATGTTTCTTTAATGGCTGCGGTATATGATGAAAAAAATCGTAAACCAACTTATGGTTTTTTACAAGGTATTATTGGAAAATCCTATGCCTTTGAAACGGCTATAAGATATGGTGTTCCCGGTCCTTTAGTGGCAGAAGCTAAGGTTATTTATGGGAAAAATCATGAAAAACTTAATGCCTTGATTGAACGCTCTTCTGAATTAGAACGCTCTTTAGTGGATAAACATGAACAGCTGGACAAAGAACTAGAAGAAGTATATGAGCAAAAAAGGGCTTTGAAAGATGCCCAAGAAACTATTTATACGGAATTGAAAAAAGAAAAAGAGATCTTAAGCGCTGCGTATTCAAAGGCTATTACTGAAGCCAAGGTCGCAGTGAAGTCAAAAGACGAAAAAGAGTTACATAGAGCCTTAAATAAGGCAAATAAAGAGCTACCTAAAGATAAACCTCATATGAAGGTAAAAACACCCTATAGCTTTAAAGTAGGCGATGGAGTACAGTACAGAAGAACGCACGGAACCATCATTTCAATTAAGAAAAAAGAAGCGTACATAGAAGCTGAGGGGATGAAGTTACGGGTTAAGCTTGTTGAGTTAAAGCCTGTTCAAAAAGGCCTTATCAAACAAAAGAAAACTCAACTCACGGTACAAACAGAGAAACGTTCAGGTCTTAAGTTAGATTTACATGGACTAAGAGGTGAAGAAGCAATGGAACAAATGGATGTTTTCTTGTCTGATGCTCTTATCTCAGGTTGGGATGAAGTATTTATCTATCACGGTATTGGAACAGGAAAACTGGCCTACGCAGTTAAAGAGTTTTTGAAGGTACATCCTTCTGTCAAGAGTTTTAGTGATGCACCAGCTCATATGGGTGGATTTGGTGCTAAGATTGTTGTCTTGTGACAAGCTTAGCTGAGAAACTTTTTCTTTCAGAAAAACGCCACGGCTAGTTTTGGTGCTAAGATTGTTATTTTATGAGCTTACGGGTACTATAAACTAATATTATTTAGTTATGATAGTACTACTAGATACAAGGGTTTTGAACTATGTCAATAAAGAGAAAGGTGATTTTTAATGCCTATAAGGTTATTAAAGAAGATAAAAAAAATATTTCTTATCTTCTTTATTACTCTATGATAAAGTCTATTTTAGTTCTTTCTATACCCTTAGCTTCTTCCTTTATTATAAATAGTGTGCTTTCTCATGCGACTATTTCTGTATTTGTATTGGGCTTGACGGTTGTTATTATTTTTATGTTTATTACCTTTTTGAGTATCCTTCAAGAATATATTGTTGAGAAATTTCAGCAAAAGATTTTTGTTAAAACTGGGATCAGGATAGCCGAATTAGCTATCAACTTGAAAAAAGAAACGCAAAGTGCCAAAAATGAAGTAACTCGTTACATGAATTATTTTTTTGACATAATGTCCATACAAAAACTTTTCCCCATTGTCTTACTTGATGGGGTGGGCTTGGTCATTAAAATCGTGGTGAGTTTGTTGTTATTATTAGCCTTTGATCCACTCCTTTTTGGATCTGCAATTATTGTACTTTTTATATATTTGGTATTTTTGATTTTACTAGGATACAATGGTGTGAAATACGCGATTAACAGATCGGACATGAAACATCAAAGTATTTACCTTCTACAGCATATTCCCTATCTTGATGCCCCTAAAGATGAAACGCTACACGCCTATGATGTTCAATTAAATGCTTACATTGAAGCAAGACAAAAAAGTTTTTCTGTCATTATCCGGCAACTTGCTTTAACCTTTTTTATGGAAGGTTTAATCCTGAGTGGATTTTTGATTTTAGGTGGATATCTTGTGGTAAATGGAACCTTACCCATTGGTGAATTTGTAGCGGCGGAAATTATTATTGTTTCTATAATTTATTCACTAAAGGTATTTGTTAAACAAATTGACGCTATTTATGAAATGATAGAAGGTTTTTATAAGTTAGATAAATTAGAAACATCGTTAACTGAAAAGATGAATAATGACGTATGATTTTAGTGTAATTAACAAACTAAACCTACACCCACTAAGTAAACGGATATGGCTTATAAGCTTGAATATTCTTATCGTTATAATTTTATTTTTATTTTTACCTTGGCAACAAACGGTTAAGGGTGTGGGCTCCGTAGTTGCACTAGACCCAACCCAAAGACCTTACGCGATACTAGCGACTATTGATGGTCTTATCCACGAATATCATGTAAAAGAAGGTCAGTTTGTCCATAAGGGAGACTTGTTATTTACTATGGTCGATTTAGATCGGGGCTATCACAAAAAGCTTAATAAAATACAAGAAAACTTAAGTAATAGACAAGAGAATTTAGAAAAACAGATTCTTATATCTAATGATAGGGTGGATAATACCCAAGATTATTTAGAATTAGGACTTCATGTTTATGCTCAAAAGTTTACACAGATAGAAAATAAAATAAAAAGTCTAAGGCTTAAAGAGATTTCATTAAGAAAAAAATATGAAATAGAAAAGTTAAACTTTCAAAGAATATCACTTCTATATAAAGATGGTATAGAGTCAAAGAGAAAATATGACAGCTCAGAAAATATGTATATTCGCTCAAAAGCAGAATTAGAAAAGATAGCGATAGATATTGAAATTGAAAAAAATAATACTCAAATCCTTAACAAAGAGAAAGAAAAGTTTTTAAAAGAAACTCAAAATAAGGTGAAGTCCTTAGAAAACACAGTTTTATCTTCTCAAAATCAAGTGACACTCATTAATGAAAATGCTCAAAGTCACGCGGTTGTGGTTTCTAGGTATGCTCAATCTCAAGTGTATGCACAAAAAGATGGACATGTTGTCCGCTTACTTCAAAATGATAAAAATAAGCTTATTAAAAAAGGCGATAAGATAATTTATTTTGCGCCCAAGGTAACTCAAAAAGCTATCCTGATGAAATTGTCAGATTTTAATATGCCTTTGATTAAAAAAGACCTTCATGCACGAATTGTATTTTATGGTTGGCCTTCTATGCAAATTTCGGGTTGGCCTATGATTAAACACGGAACCTTTAGTGGTGTTATTAAACAAGTTGATCCAATATCGTATGATCAAGGCTATTATTATGCTTATGTGGTTGAAGACTTTGAAGAACCCTGGCCTCATGGAGATGTTTTGAAGATTGGAACACAAGCGAGCTTATGGGTACGTTTAAATACGGTTTCTATATGGTATCAGTTATGGAGAACGGTAAATGGTCTTCCTCCAAGAATGATAACAACAAAAATAAGTGAAAAGTAATGCCGGCTCTTTTTTTAGTATTGATAATGCTCTCAACATCATCTATGGCCAAAGAGATATTTTCAAAAGAACATATTGCGCAGTACCTGAACTTAGATAATCCATTTGTATACAGCGCGGTTGGTGAAAAATTTGTATATCAAGAAAGAGAAAATAAGGAATTAGGGAATTTTGATACAAAAATTGTTTTAGATTATGATAAAAAAAGATTATCCTTTAAGTAACTCTGAATTTCTAAAAACGGGACTAGAAAAACCAATGGAAAATGGTATGCAACTGAGTCTAAATTATAGAAGAGCACAAGGTGTACAAGAATATAATAATATTAAAACAAGTGAGCAAGGTGAAGTCTTAGTGGGTCTAAAAATTCCTATTTTTGCTTTGACTCAAGAGATGAACGGTGCAAAAAGAAACTTATATGCAGCTCGCTTAAATACAAAAAAAATGGATTATATAGCTCAAGATAAGATGAGATTCTTATATTTTGATGTTTTGACAAGTTATTATAAAATGCTTTATTTTTATGAAAGTGAAACCTTAATTCTGGAGCTTTTAAACAGCTCGAAAAAACGCGTTGAAATTATTAAAAAACGCGTTGAGGTAGGCTCTATTGCTAGACTTTCTTTATTAGAAGCCAGACAACAAATTATAAACCGAGAACAAAGGTATACGAGCATACAGAATAAGAGTGAAAATGCATTAAAGATATTTTTAAAATATTTAAATATGCAGGAACCTTTTTTTAAGGAAAACTTCACTCTACCCTTGCTCTCTCATATAAAAGACAGCTATGTAAAAGAAACAATATCTGAAGAAATGGCCTTAGCAGAGAGAACAGATTTGAAGGTTTTAACTAATGATTTAAAACAATTTGACTTAGAACATAAATATAATTCTGTTCAGAAATATCCAAAATTAGATATTGGGCTTTACGGAGTGCATGATTTTGAATATGAAAATGGATTTAAAGTCACCTTAGCTATGAGCTTTCCTATACAAAGACGAAGTTATATCAGTAGAGACTTAGAGATTAAAAAGAGTATACAAAATATTAACAAGATGAAAGAGAAAAAAGAAATAACCATCAAAACAAACCTAAGCATTATTCAAAACTCAATTCGTACTGTTTTGAAAAACTTAGAAAACTCAAAACTTGAAGTAGCCCTCGTACAAGAGCTAGAGGAGGCTGAAAACAAAAAGTATAATGTAGGTCTTAGTAACTTATTTATGGTCAATCAAAGAGAAATATACACCCTACAAATAAAGAAAAAATTATTAAAATATAATCTTGATTATCTTCTATATCAGCAAGAGATACACAAAATTATGGGAAAATCACTTGATGTCTTTGCTGCTGAGACACATTAGACCTTTTTTATAAAGAAGCCCACCACATTCTTAATTTTAAACCCCAAGTAGAGGTATAGCCCACTTCTGAAAAGACAAGGGTCTTGTTTTTATCATAAATAAAAGAAGTAGGGTAGGCTTGAACTAAAAATTTTTGAGCAAGACGACCTTGCAGATCATTAATCACCTTAAAGTCTAAACCATTTTTTTTTAAGTAACTATTGATTTTTTCATCAGTGCCTGATTTTACAGCAATGCTAAGTACATTATATTCTTGTGAAACACTTTGTATATTTGCGGCTTCTATCTTACAAGTAGGGCACCATGTCGCCCAAACATGAATTAAGGTGGGTCCATCTTTAAAGTCTTTGGTAGAAAATAATTCTTGATTCGTTAAAAATCCTGAAATATCAGGAAGATTTTTATCTTTGATATCAGGTGCGCGAAAATAACTTAGTGCATTACTAACAATAAAAAGAATAAGCGCCATGCTTATAATCTCTTTTGAATAATGTTTAAGTTTACCTTTTAGTGTTTTTTTATTTTCCATTAATGATTTCAACTTTTTCTTCTATTTCTAAAAGTGTTTCAACCATCTCTTCGTACTGCTCTTCTTTTGCTTGAAGTTCTTCGCCCAGTTTTGTTAAACCTTTTTCTTGATAGCAATCAGGATTTCCTAAACAAGTATTTAAGTCCGAAATATCCGCTTCTATCTTTTCAATCTTCGCAGGTAAAGCTTTAAGGGCTTCTTTTTCTTTATAAGAAAGTTTAAAAACCTCTTGTTTTAACTTAGGCGCCATCTCTTTTATAACTTCTTTTTTCATCTCAGGTGAGCTTTCTAACTCAGCTAGAGTATTTAGGGCTTTTTCAATATTAAGGTATTCAGAATATTCTTGGAAAGATTCTTCTATAAGACCTTTTCCTTTAAAAATTAGAAGTTTTTTTGCAATCTTATCTACAAAATACCTATCATGAGACACAATAACAACAGCGCCAGGGAAATTTTGAAGCTTTTCTTCTAAGATATTAATGGTAGGAATATCCAAGTCATTAGTAGGCTCATCTAAAATCATAATATCTACATTTTTAGTAAACAGTAAGGCAAGGGCAATTCTATTTTTTTCACCTCCGCTTAAGACACCAATCTTTTTTTCAAGATATTCACGAGGAAAAAGAAAGTTCTTAAGATAGCCATAAACATGTAGATTTTGACCCATAACATCTACTCTATCACCCCCATCAGGACAAAAGGTTTCAATGAGGTTTCTATCATCATCAAGCATTTCTCTGTGTTGATCAAAATAGCCTACAGTAAATTCACCTTGGTCTATTGTTCCTGAGTCTGGTTGAAGTCTTCCAAGAAGCAGTTTTAAAAGGGTAGACTTACCTGTTCCATTTGGCCCAACAATAGCGATCACATCTTTTTGTAAAATACGTATAGAAAAGTCTTTAATAAGTTGCTTGTTCGCAATTGCATAGGACATGTCTTCTACTTCAAAAAGCATTTTTTGCTTGTTAACAGATTTGTCACGTTGGAAGTTTTTTTGTTCACGCTCTAATTCAACCTTCATCTTTCGAATTTGAGCAGGATTTACTTTGGCAGAAACTCGTAAGTCCATAAGTCGTGCCTTGCGGCCTTCATTTCGTTTTAATCTGGCTCTTACCCCTCGAGCGTACCATTCATTTTCACTTTTAAGTGTTTTTAGTAGGTTTTCATGTTGCTTTTGCATGGTACGCATAATCTCAGACTTTAAGTCTATATAAGAAGAATACCCCCCTCTAAAGCTTCGTATCTCTCCATTATCAACTTCCACTGTTCGTGTGGCAATACGGTCTATAAAATATCTATCATGAGAGATGAAAAGTAGGGTGAATTTTTCTCTTAAGATAAGCTCTTCTAAAAACTCGACCATATA
>NZ_JAEMVE010000006.1 GCF_029216045.1 Sulfurimonas sp. MAG313
TCAGCTCGCAGGTGTTTTAGTGGTATTTACCCTCTTAGTGGCTCCTGCGCTTTTAGCTAGTATGCAAAAACGATTTTCACAAATAGGTTTTGCCTTTGTCTATGGGTGGACTTTTTCTATTTTAGCTATAGCAGTATCGTATTTTTATGATTTACCAACGGGATATAGCATTGTGTTTGTAGGGGCATTAGGTACTCTTTTTGGAGTCTTGTTTATGAGTAAGAAGGATAAGTAAAAGGTAATAAAGGGAAGTTTAGTTAGTGGCGTAATATAGAGGCAGATGCCTCTATAAAGGTTTATTTGAAAAGCTTAGTCATCTCTTTGATAACCGCGCCTGGCATAGTCATAATACCCATGAATCCACCCATATCAAGTAGTGGATACGTGATAGCGATATAATAATCCGCTGGTAAGGCAGTCGCTTGTGCGATTACCGTTCCATCTTCTTTAGTGGTATTTTCAATTAAAATCATCCAAGGAAGAAGAGCTGCATTTTTAATACCTATCTTATCAACAAACTTCATGTTACGTTTACCTAGATTAACTCCGTATAAAACTTTTCCTTCAGAAATTTCCATCTTAAAGATAAGTCTCTTTTTAGCTTTTTTCTCTAGTTTGGCTTGAAGTTCTTCAATCGTTCCCTCTTTAATCTCAATAGGGTCGTGATAATAAGGCATACCTAGCATAAAATGATAATCTGCAAGACCATCAAACTTCCACTTGTCTTCTGACATAGTTGTATTAGGAAATGCTTTATGAATAGCTTCTAATAATGGCTTCTCATCATTTACTTTATAATCATCTTGTAAAAAAGCACGAGTAAAATAACGAGGATTAGTGATACGAACCTCTTTATCTTCAGTATTAACCAAAACTCTCATTGCACCAGCAAGAAAACCACGACTTGGCTTGCTTGCTAGAGTTTTAAGATGAGGATGAGTAAAAACAATAGAGTCTAATTTCTTTTTACTTACCTTAGACACAGAAACAATTTCAAAGCCTTGAGCTACTAATGCAGATTTCACTTCATCCGTAGACATAAGAGGAGCAACAAAGTAAGCACTCACTTCTTCAGGGCCATCATAGCCAACAACAACTTTTTTACTTGAACAACCACTAAAGATAAGTGTTGCAAGTGCGAGGGTAATCAATACCAGTTTTTTCATTTGACGCCTTTTTATGGGATTGTTTATATTAAACATACAAGATATTATGTTATCTTATAGCTATTATCCTGTTTAAATGTTAAAGAATTGTTAAGAGGATGAAGTAATTGATTTTAATAAGCTCTCTTGAGTTGAACTGTTACTTAACGGGTCGTTTGAAAGGAACTCAGGGGAAATAATAAAATTTTTATGATAAAAGTATCTATATTTTTGACTCTACACATTCTCCACACATTCAATATGTATAATACACATAGAAAGAGAGAAAGGTTCTTCCCCTTTTCCTTAGCTCTCTTCTATGTTTATTTTTCATTTATTTAACTTAAGGGTTCTTAGAGGTTCCCTTAAATGCTAAAACTCCCTTAAATTCATTTACTTATACCCAACTCCCCTTGAGGGTATAAGTTTTCTTAGAAGTGTCTTATTGTTTAAGTTGTTTTGCTAAACGATACGAAATAAACACAAGTAAACACACACCAAAAACTAAAAACATCCAAACTAAATAGCTTTGTATAGGACGCTCTATTTTTTTCATATACAGTCTTTTTTCACCACCTAACAACTTAGTCTTTCCTAATGTGACTTCTTTTAAACTCTGTGCCCCTTCAAGAAGGTACTCAAGATTAGTAGAGTTTATACGGGCTTCATAAGAGCCAAAAGCTAGGAGATAAGGGCCTTGTCCTTGAGCTAAAAAGTAGAGGTCTTGTCTTTGGTATTCATAGCTTAAGGTCAGTTGCGTTGGTAAATAAGATGAAGACTGTGCCTTTATCTTGTAAAAATCATATTCTGAATCAAATTGGATAAAATGCTTTTGTAATTTTTTGCCTTGATACTGTATATTATAAATATTTGCATGTTTAAGGAGTCGAAAATCTTCATCCCCTTTATTTTTAGCAAGAATACTGAGCTTATAATAATGTTCTCCCTCCTCTAAATTAAAATGTAATTTTTCTAAATTAATATTTTTTGATAGGGTAAACTCTAAGCTATTATCTACCCTTTTAAAGATAAGAGGTTCATGCTCCGTAATCACTTTTGTTTTTTTGGCATAAGTCCTTACTTCAACTTTTGTGAGAGGGAAAACATCTTGTGTACGAAGGCGAAGATATTTACATGAGGTCAAAGGAAGGTCTATACTATTTTGAGTAAGTCTGGAGTCTTGAAAGTCTAAGGACGCGATTATAGCCTCAGCCTTAAGCGTTTTCCATCCTTGCAAGTCGTTTGAGCATTGAACGTCCATAGCTATCATGTATTTACTAAGGTTACTTTGTAGATACAGCGTTTGGACTTCTTTATGTATCTGTCTTAAATCCACTATATAATCATGGCTAGATTCTTCCTTTGTATCGTGCATATTGATAATCGCACCCTTATATTCAAAACGTAATTGTTGTTCTTTGCTCTTTTTAAGAACAGAAAACTTTATAAAAGGCACGTCTTGAATTTTACTTAATTTTTGCGTGCTTGAAATACCTGAAAGCTGCTGGGGCATGATATGCCCGTTCGCATCAAAAACAGCCATGTCAGATAGATTATTATGCACAAGCTTGGAATAAATCTCAGGAGTGAGTTTTACTTTTATAAGTCCCCTTTCCGTGTTTGTAATAATGCTCTTTACATAAGCAAAATCATCTTTTTGCAAAGCAAATAAAACGTTGATAGTAATGATTAAAAAGATAAAAATTTTCATGAAGCAAGGTCCTTTTTAGGTGGTAGTGGAGCTAAATATCCTATGAGTAAAATCAAAATACCCACGGCCATAAATGAAATTATACGTGACAAACTTCCTGAATGCGACAACTCAACAAAAAAGAGTTTGAGTGTTACAAAGCCAAGTAAGAAAGCACCTGCAATCCATATTTCTCTACTAGCACGTTTTTTAGAAAGTACAATTAATATAAGAGCTAAAACGCTGTACAAAATAGAAATTCCTGCTTGAAAAATTTCATTTCCTAGCATACTTCTTAAGGTATAAGGAGTTTCTAAATAAAAATGTACACCTCTTGCTAAAAATACGCTAAGTGTTAAAATGAGGGCCGTTGCTATGAAAATAATGAGACTTTTTTTCTGAGCTAAGATCCCTTCTTTTAATGTTCTCATCCAGTATACAAGAGCTAAAAGAGAACTAACTTGAATCAGATCCAAAGGATTAAGAAAAGGAATATAAACAAATCCTTTGATTAACCCACTTTTTGTAAACAATACAAGGTTCAGGATGACTAAAGCCACAAATACTCCACTTAACCCCAAGTTATGGTATTTACTATGTGCACTGTTTAAAGGCCAAAAATCTCTTGGCTGCGAGAAGATAAAAATGCTTAGGACAAAGACTATAGGGTAGGAAGCAAAAGCCAAGGCGGTGGAAAACTGTCCTATTTGGTAGGACAACTCAGAAGCTAAAATCAAGAGCACAACCCACAAAGAAATCTCATGCCAATAATGTTTCTTTCCCCAGTCATTTTTATACAAAAGAAAATAATGAACTGCAAAAAAGAGACTTAAGGATATATATCCCATTTGTGTAAAGGGGTGGTGTGTGATAAAGAGTCTTAGACTATAAAACAGTACCACTAATCCCAATGGAAAAAACCAAAACAAGATTTTTTCTAAGGCTTTAAAGGATGTTCTTTGACTTAGAAAAAAGAAGCCTAATGCGGAAGCGCTAATGAAAATAAGAATACTTGTATGTTCATACTCTAAATGTATAAGAACTTCTTTGACTCCTGTATATAACCACCAAGCAAGACCAATGAGTAAAAATACAAAAGATACATAAACTTCTTTCTTATGTAGGATAGAGCTATGTTTTTCTAAGATAAAGGAGGTTGAAAAAGCAGCAATGGATATAATAAGACCACCTAAAAACATATTGTTTAATATTAAGGTGTCTGAAGTACTCCATAGTGTGGCTTCAAGAAATACTAAGCCGGCTATAACTTGCAAAGAAACGGCAAATATTCTTGCATAAAAACGTTCCTGACGAAGAGAAATCCAAATAATTGCAGTAGCTTCAAGCGTCCATGTAACTGCTGTCCAATGTCCGCTTAGTGAAAAGGGAATAGATAAGGTCACAAAAACAACGCCTAAGGCTAAAAAAGATTCCGCCAAAACAGACATCTCTTCTTTTTTCTTAAGCCACCAAGTAAGGCTCAGATAAAAGGTGGCCACAGCTAAGGAAGAAAAAGACAAGACATAAGGCATCTCTTTAACTAAGGCGGCTTGCATAGCAAAGGCAGTCACCGGAACGCCAAAGAGTAAGCTAGAGTCCACATAAGCCTTAAGCTTGTACTTCGTTTTAAAAGCGAAAATAACACTGACGGCCACATACAATAAGAAGAAAAAGATTAAGAAGGGTTCTGTAGTTGAAAAGTGCTCAGGCGCATAACGCTGTGCCCCCCATAATAAAGAGATTATAAAGGTAAAAGCAAATCCTGTAAGGTTTAGAACGCGCCAAGATTTAAACCAAGCAATGGAAATAATACCAATGTTTAAAAGTGCATAATATGAGAACAACATAATATGTGAACCTTCTCCTGTAGAAGTTAATATAGGAGAAAGAAAACCACCTGTTGTCGCAAAAAGTGCTAAGGACAAAGAATTTTGAGCCACGGCTAAAAAACTAGCAAAGATAACCACTACAATCATAATTCCTAAAGCTAAAGAAAAAGGAATAATCTCAAAATACTTAGCCGAAGAAAAAATACTAAGATAAAAAATGGAAATACCAAGACCTTGTAAAATCAAGCCATAAGAACCTTCTCTAAGTCGGTGTTTCCACCCTAAAGCAATAAGAACAAGAGAAAAAGCAATACTACTAACAATTCCCATTTCTATACTCACTATATCATTTTCAGCAGCAAATTTAATTAAAAAAGATAAACCAAAAAAGAGTAAGGCCCCTCCGACTTTAACTAAAGGATTTCCTTTTTTCATGTAGGTAAGCACAAAGTTTATGGCTTTGTTAAGAGGTGTGTCTTGGATTGACGGTTCTTCTTTGTTAACAGAGCTAATATCTTTTTCAATAACTAAAGCTTCTGTCTGATTTATAGATGTGCTTTCAAGCTGTTTTGCCTTTTTTAATTCGAAATATGAAAGTGTTGCTTTTGATTGAGTTTCTTTTTCATCTGCAATAGTAAGGTCTTGTAGGACTTCTTTTTTTGGAATGCTACTTAGGGAAGATTCCACTTTTGCTGCTGTATGTATCTTCTCTTCTAAAATTTTATATTGTAGTTGGAGTGATGTAAGTTCAGATCTAAGCTTGCTAGTAAGGTTAGTCATACGAATAAGACCTGCTAAAACAAGTATCGCAAGTACAAAAATAGATTCTTCTTCGGCTCTATTAAAAAACATTGATAAAAAAATCATACAGGTAATGATGACAAAAAATATCCACATATATTAACCCTATTCATTAAATTTCGGTAGATTATATCATTAAAGTGTAAAAGCAGTTGAGGTTTTTGGTGGTAGAGAGAGGAACATTTTCTTTGATACTTGTGGGAAGAGCTTTAAGTATTTCTATGTTTACCCAAGATACATTCTCTTTTGTTGTTAGTGCTAAGGCCTCCTCTGGTGCTGGATCACATCAGCTCTAGTTCCGAAGCTAAGAACGACCAGCAGTGCTCGTTCTCTTAACGCTTTTCATGTTTTTTTTTACGCTCTTCATCAATATATCTTGATATATAAGGATTGATTGGTTATAATTTCTTTAAAATACTTTAGGATTTTATGATGAAACGATTGCATATACATATTTCTGTTGATAAATTAGATGAGAGTGTTGCATTTTATACGGCGCTTTTTGGGATGGAACCTACGAAACTTAAAGAGGATTATGCTCAATGGTTAGTGGATGATCCTGCTGTTAATATGGCGATTTCTTCGGGTAGAAATAAGACAGGATTAAATCATCTTGGTCTTCAAGTTGATAGCGATGAAGCACTTTCTGAAATAGAAGATAGACTTCTTGCCGCTAAGATTTCTGGGCAAAAGCAAGACGAAGCGGTGTGCTGTTATTCGGAATCTAAGAAGTATTGGGTTCAAGATCCTCAAGATATTATCTGGGAAAATTATCATACTATGAATTCTGTTGAATACTTTGGTGGAGATACTTTTACAGGAGGAGAAGGATGTTGTACACCGACTTTTTCTAAAAATGGACAATGGTCAGCTAATGGCTCGTGTTAGATGGAGTATTTTAACCAAACTATTTCGGCACTAAATGATGAAACTCGGGTATTAATGCTTCGTTTTTTAGATGAGCATGGAGCCCTTTGTGTATGTGATCTTCAAAATTCTCTTGATATGATTCAATCTCGTTTGTCAAGACATTTGAAAATCTTAAAAGAGGGTGGCTTTCTTAAAGTTCAAAGAAAGGGAACCTGGGCGTATTATGAGATACGCTCGCCTCTTGATAGATTTAGAACTGAAGCGATAGAAGAGATTAGACACTTAGATATCAAACTACCTGAGTTGAACAAAGGATGTAAGGTTTAATGAAAAAAGTATTAATTTTATGTACGGGGAACTCGTGTCGCTCAATTATGGCAGAAGCCCTTATTAATGCAAAGTTAGAAAGATGTATACAAGCCTATAGCTCAGGAGTCAAGGCAAGCGGAAAGGTTCACCCTTATGCCCAAGAACTTCTTGAAGAACATGATATGTGGAGAGAAGAATATCATTCAAAGACCTTAGATACCATGATGTATATAGAATATGACCTTATTGTAACGGTTTGTGATAATGCTCAAGAAAACTGCCCTGTATTTCCAAAGGCTATTAAGACCATTCATATTGGTTTTGCTGACCCTGATGGAAAAGATTACGTAGCCTTTATAGATACCATGATGGAAATTGAAACAAGATTACTTCCTATAGTAGAGGCGGAGTTATGTTAGTAGCAGTAAGTTTGTTTGTTATTACTTTGTTTTTTGTTATCTGGCAACCTAAGGGTTTACAAATAGGAACGACAGCGGTTATTGGGGCACTCTTAGCCTTAATTCTTGGTGTTGTTTCATTGTCTGATGTTTGGATTGTTACAAGTATTGTTTGGGACGCTACCTTGTCCTTTATTGGTATTATTATTTTATCAATGGTGCTGGATGAGATTGGTTTTTTTGAGTGGGCGGCGATTAAGATGGCGAAGCTTTCTAGGGGTAATGGGCATCTAATGTTTATTTATATCTTACTTCTTGGCGCTCTTGTTGCGGCCTTTTTTGCTAATGATGGCGCGGCACTAATTTTAACACCTATTCTTTTAGCAAAAATGAAATACCTAAAGATGGACCCTGTGGCTGTGTTTGCCTTTTTGATGGCAGGCGGATTTATTGGAGATTCGGCTTCTACTCCTTTAATCATTTCAAATCTTACGAACATTGTAACCGCGGGATATTTTAATATAGGCTTTTGGGAATACGCAAAGACTATGTTCTTGCCAAATATATTAAGTATTATTGCTTCTATTTCTATTCTTTGGATATTTTTCAGAAAAGATATCCCTAAACATATAGATGTGCAAAACTTGCCTGAGGCTAGGTTTGTGATTAAAAACCAAACTATGTTCACCCTTTCGTGGTATTTTTTAGCAGTGTTAATGGGGGGATATTTTATAGGGGATTATTATAATCTTCCTGTTTCCATTTTTGCGCTTGGTGGCGGACTTTTGTTTTTAGCTATTTCTACTTATTTTAAAGCAAGTAAACCTCTTGAAACGATTAAAGGTGCGCCATGGCAGGTTGTTTGGTTTAGTATAGGCCTTTATGTAGTGGTATATGGTCTTAAAAATGCAGGGCTAACGGCTTATCTTGCGGTAATTATAGACGCAATGGCAGGATATAGCGATACCTTGGCAATTATAGGAACGGGTTTTTTAGCCGCGGTATTAAGCTCTGTTATGAACAATATGCCTACTATTATGATTATGGATATAGCCATTGCAGATACGGGGAAAGCAGCCTTGGCTTACGCGAATATAATTGGGTGTAACTTAGGTCCTAAAATGACGCCTATAGGTTCACTCGCTACCTTATTGTGGTTACATGTATTAAGACAAAAAGGGGTAAAAATTACTTGGGGTCAATACATGAAGGTGGGTCTTATTATTACGCCCCCTGTCTTGCTAACATCTTTGCTTGGCTTGCTTTAATATGATAAAAACTTTATACTGTGTATAAATAAGGGAGCATATATGAAAAACATACAGCGTCTTGGAATGATTTTTATACTTTTTTTAACAGGACTTAGCCCTTCATTATCGGCTCATGAGGGATGGTATATTGGGGCAAGTACCGGTGTAGATAGGGTTGAAATGGATAGAACCTTTTCAGGAACACTGAGTGCAACAGATACTATTATTACTGATGAAACGCAGATTGACAATCTTGGACTCTTGGTTAATGCGGGGTACCGTTTAAATGACTTTATTGCCTTTAATCTTGATTACACTTCTAACAAGGCACAAACACAGTTGTATTATAGAACCGATACAGGTGATTTTAATACCAGTAGTTTTGATGCAAAATCGCACTATCTTATTCCTAGCGTGCATCTAATTTATCCTGTCACACATACTTTTAATCTTTATGCAAAGGCGGGTTTTGCAATAGTTGGTAGCACATGGAATAGCAGCGACAAAGAGGAAACCTTTAATGCTACAGATGGAAATTTTACAGTAAGTACGACAAGTGCTAAGGGAAATGATTGGAGTATTAGCCCTTCTTTTGGATTAGGAGGGCAATGGGCATTTTATGAAGGTTGGCAGGCAACAATAGAATATTTATATACAAAATCTGAATTTAATCCGCAAGAAGATACCAGTGTCTTATCGTATAAAAATCAAAGTCTTTTAATAGGACTTCGATATCTTTTTAATTGATGATAAATTACTGCCTTTGTAGAGGTGCCCTTAATATGCTATATGGTAAGATTAGATTATGAAAAATAGACGTGACAACTACATTGATATTGCTAAAGAAACCCTTCGTATAGAGGCCAACGCTTTACTGAATGCAGAGTCTCGGATTTCGGATGAAATTAATGTGGCGGTAGAGTGTTTGTTACAATGTAAGGGAAAGCTTATTATTACAGGGGTAGGGAAGTCAGGACTAATTGGTGCTAAGATGGCAGCTACCTTTGCTTCAACGGGTACGCCTTCCTTCTTCTTGCATCCAACCGAAGCACTTCATGGTGACTTAGGTATGATAGACTCACAAGATGTTGTTTTAGCTATTTCTTATAGCGGAGAAAGTGGAGAGCTTGCTGCCATTTTACCTCATATCAAAAGATTTAATATTCCTCTTATTGGTATGACGCGAAACAAGCAATCAACACTGGGACAATTTTCAGATATTGTCTTAGGTATTGAAGTAGCTAAAGAAGCCTGTCCTTTAGGGATTGCTCCTACTTCTTCAACTACATTAACCTTGGCTCTTGGAGATGCTTTGGCTGTGTGTATGATGCATGCACGAGACTTTAAAAAAGAAGACTTTGCCTCCTTTCATCCTGGTGGGGCCTTAGGCAGACAACTTTTTGTTAAGGTGTCAGATTTAATGAGAACAGATAATCTTCCTTTGATTAAGATGCATACCCTTGTGAAAGAAGCGATTATTACTATCAGTGAAGGTCGTTTAGGCACGGCACTGTTAATCGATGATGGGAATAGACTCTTAGGTTTGATTTCAGATGGAGATATTCGTAGGGCCTTGCTTGAAGAAGGATTTTCCTTAGAAGAAAAGATATCCAAGTACGCTAGTATGAGTCCAATGACCATTAAAGATGAGACGATGTTAGCTTCAGATGCCTTAGTCTTAATAGAGAAGAAAAAGATACAACTTATGGTTGTAACAGATGAAGACAACAATGTTAAGGGTGTTTTACATATCCATAAATTAATAGAAGAAGGGATTAAGTAGGCTCCTTTATAGCTCACCCTTAGGGAGAACTATAAAGAAGCCATCTTCTATCCCTTTTTTATCGTGCATAGTATAACTATGCATTCAAAAATAAATAAAATATAACTCCTTTTTAGTCCTGTGCGACTGTAAGGAGTACAAAAGGAGCCTACTCATGCGATTAAACAAATTTATAGCTCACCATTCAACCTACTCAAGAAGAGAAGCCGATGCGGCCATTTTAAAAGGTGCCGTTAAGATTAAGGGAAAGGTTGAAACCAACCCTGCAACCGACGTCGATGAACGTCACGGTGAAGTCCATGTTCATGGCAAAAAAGTATCTCCAAAAGATATTATTACCGTTATTGCGTATAACAAACGTAAGGGTGAACTTGTTACTAAAGACGATCCTCGTGGAAGAACTACGATATACGATACTTTAGGGCATAAGTTTAGACACTTTATTTCTGTGGGTCGTTTAGATTATGCATCTGAAGGTCTTTTACTGCTAACAGATTCTTCAGTGGTGGCCACGGTGTTAATGAACTCTGATTTAGAACGTATTTATAAGATTAAGATTAAGGGTAAGGTTACACAACCTATGGAAGACGCCATGCGTAAGGGAATTACTGTCAGTGACGCTTCTGCCGGTGGTCATGAACTTTCAGCTGTTACTGAAATGACTTTTTCACCCTTTTCTGCCTACAGAATAGAAAAAAATAATGAAAATTATTCCATCTTAAAGGTCGGAATTACTGAGGGTAAAAACCGTGAGTTACGACGATTTTTTGCTCACTTTGGCGCAGAGGTAGCAGACTTAAAACGTATCTCTTATGGAGGAGTTGAACTCAATAACCTTCCTGATGGAAAATCACGTTTTCTTTCACGAAGTGAATATACTTCCGTAAGAGAATATGTCGATTCGGTAACTAAAACAGATGCGCAAAGAGAAAACTTTAAACTTAGAAAAATAGAAAAAGAAGAAAAAGAAAAAGCCCAGCAAGCTTCAGATGCACAAAGACTTAAGGCTTATGAGGATGATAAAGATAAGCTGAAGCGTATTGAGAAGGTTAAAAATAAGATTCAAGGTGCGCTGAAAGAAGATAAATCTTGGGATGATTATTATCACGATGATGATGAGGATTAAAATTTTTAATATTAAATAGACAAGGAGCAATACATGACAAAATTTCAAATTAAAACGGAACATACAACCCAAATGATAAACATAACAGAAGAGGTAAAAGAAGCCGTTATTACCTCAGGTGTTAAAGATGGGATTGTTGTGGTTTTTACACCTCACACAACAGCTTCTGTCGTATTGTTTGAAAATGTCGATCAAAATCTTAGAAGAGATTATCTTGCCCTTTTAAAAGATTATGTTTCAGGTAGAGAGTTTGCACATAAGGGAGGCAATGCCCAAGGCCATTTAAAATCAGCACTAACAGGAGCCTCTGTTTCTATACCTGTGGTAGATGGCCACCCTATGTTTGGTGAATGGCAAGGTCTTTTCTTTTGTGAGTTTGATGGTCCACGTGATCAAAGAGATATTATAATAAAAGTTATTAACGGTTAGTATGGCCGATTTCACTTATTTACTTCGTCCTAAGGTTTTTGAAGACTTTGTGGGACAATCTCATTTAGTAGGGGAAGGTTCATCTTTAAGAGGGCTTCTTGAACATGGGCAAATGCCTAATGCTTTTTTTTATGGACCCCCTGGATGTGGAAAAACAACCCTTGCGCGTATTATCGCAAGCAAGCTAGATGCTCCTTTTTATGACCTTAATGCAACCTCTTTAAAGATAGACCAACTAAGAAAGATATTTTCTCAGTATGAACATGCCTTGCAAAAACCTCTAATTTTTATAGATGAGGTGCATAGACTTGCAAAAAACCAACAAGAAGTTTTATTACCTGTGATGGAAAGTGGTGCCTGCCTTATTATTGGAGCTTCCACCGAAAACCCCTACTTTTCTCTTACAGCGGCTATGCGTTCACGTTCTATGCTTTTTGAACTTAAGGCGCATACTGATGAAGATTTAAAAATCTTAGCCCTACGTGCGTGTGAAAGAGAAAGTATAAGCTTAGACGAGGATGCAATGAACTATCTTCTAATCTCTTCAAATGGAGATGCTCGGTCTATGCTAAAGCTTTTAGAATTTGTTTCGCTTAATAAAAAAGAGATTTGTTTAGAAGACTTAAAGTCTTTACGACCGTATTCTCTAAACGATGGAACGGGTGAGGCTTCGGTGCATTATGATTTGATTTCGGCTATGATTAAGTCTATTCGAGGCTCAGACCCTGACGCGGCTGTGTATTATCTAGCACGACTTATAGAAGGGGGCGAAAATCCTGCTTTTATTGCGAGACGTTTAGTGATACTTGCCTCAGAAGATGTAGGAAATGCTAATCCTCAAGCCCTAACCTTATGCACCTCTGCTATGACTTCAGTCGCTCAGATAGGATACCCTGAGGCGAGAATTATTCTTTCTCAAGCGGTTATATATTTATCGGCTTCACCAAAGTCTAATTCTGCTTATAATGCTATTAATCAAGCCCAGTCATCGATTAGAGAGGGGCATATCTTAGAAATCCCGAAGACGATTCAGCAGAACAATAAAGATTATTTATATCCCCATGATTTTGGTGGTTGGGTAGAGCAAAAATACCTTAGTAAAAACCTTAGTTTTGTTGAATTTAAGCCTATAGGCTATGAGGCAAAGATGGGGGAATGGTTAGATAAGATTAGACGAAAGTAAGACTTAAATTAGCCTTTTCTTTCTTAGGTATCGAAGTGTACCTGTTATAGCAAGGATAAGAAGTAAGATAGCGCCTATATCATTAACCCAAACCCACCATGAAGCAAAAAAACTTCCATCATGTAAGGCTAAAAGAATAGAGTATAAACTCGCCCCTTCAAATTTTGGAAGCTCCATCTTAGAATTATGGGATAAAAATTCTTTTTTATCTTTAATGATATTGAGATCTCTAAACATATGAGGTGTCTTAGGCAGGGTTCTCCAACTTTTATCTTTAAAGATTCTATTTGGAGCACCCATTCCACTAACGTAGATGCTGCCCTCTAAATGTTTCATCTTGTAAGCAAAACCTCTGCTCACTTGCTTCCATGATTGCATGTTAGAGCTTTCATAGACACCATAACGGTTTCCGACTCGATAAATATCATCTCCTAAATCCACAGACCATATATCTTCTTCTAAGCTTGAATACACAGGAGGCAAGATAGCTTGAGTTATGGTAGCTGAGGACATGAATTTTCCAAGAAGTTTAGGATGGTCTAGGAATACCCCCGTGATAAGTAAGATAACAAAGGGAATAGTCGCGACGATTACAAAGATATTTGCATGAAGACGAATAAGCTTTCGTGAAAGAGCCGCTTGTTTTTTTGTTTTGATAAGATAATAGATGAGATATCCACTAAGAGATAAAAACATTAAAACAAAGGCCGCATAATCATTAATAAGCAAGGAACTTAAACCATCAAATAAACCCCGTCCATAATGAAGGTCTCTTACAAAACGAGAAAGTTTTATGTCTTGTTTTAGTTCATCTTCAGATATAAGAACAGGTTCTCTTTTAAAAATAGTTGCATCTGAGGCATCAAGGAGTATCAATTCTTTTTTATCTAAGGATGCAAGAATCTTTCCTTTATAGGTGGAAAGAGCGTTAATATATTCACCCTGCAAGGCAAAAGGGCTCCATACCTTATCTTTTAAGATATAGATACCATCATCAGTGGCAGCAAAAAGATGTTGACCGTTAAAACGTAGGCTAAGACATTGAAGATCAAGGGTCTTTACGAAGTTATTGTTTTGTTTGTGATAAATACCTCGTCTACTACCAACAATAATACGTGTTTCATCTTTTGGATCCACCCAATAAGCCTCAACTAATCTCTTTTCATGAGCATAAACAGACTCAGGAACATTCTCAAAAGAGAGGGTATACATAAAAGACCAGTTTTTATGATCAAGAAAAAAACCGGTAAAGGCAAGAAGAAAAAGAAGTGCTCCAGCAAGTAAGCCGGAATACTTATGAACTTTAAAAAGTTTTACCATTTATATTCTAAGCCTGCAAAGGCTTGCATGGGAGCAGCGGGAGTATATCTCTCAGTTCCATAGGCGAAACTTGCCTTTTCTGCATATGTTACATCTGTAATATTATTTATCTTAGCAAAAAAGGACAGGTGTTTGCTAAACTCATAATCCCCTTTAATATTTGCTATGCTATAGCCGCTGTATTTATAAAGGTTTGTATTATCCATCCAGTAGGAACTAAGATATTGCCATTCTGCCATCATGATTAAACCCCTTAAAAAAGAGGGCTCATAAAATACTCGTGCATTAGCGAGATGATTAGGAGCCGCTTCTTGTTCATTGTTCCCATAATCTATATCATTTTTAAAGTTATGCTTAGTGTAGGAGTAGGCCACCTTAGTAGAGATTTCTTTAGTGAGCTTTCCTGAATAGGTTAATTCTATACCCTTATGTGTAGAGGTTTCTCCATTTTCATAATATCTATCGCCGGTATCAGGATTTTCTCTTCTTGTAATAGTGTCATCTATCGTCATATAATACATGGCTACTTCAAGAGAATGGTTTTGATACACTTTTTTAAGTCCAAACTCGTAGGTATCAGATATCTCAGGTTCCAAACTAAAGTCAGAATTATTTGTCTTAAGTGCGTACAGTCTAGACGCTTGAGGAATTCTAAATCCATTTGCATATCTAAGATAGATATTCATACTCTTGTTGGCTTTATAAGAAAGAGAAAGCTTAGGACTTAGATGAGAAAATGAGTCGCTGGTATCAGATGGACGAAAGTAATCAGACTCAGTGTATTGACCATTATCTGTCTTATTTGTATAATCAAAGTTATTCGTGTCATATCTTAAACCTGCTCCAAGCAACCAATGTTCACCAAGATTCCAGTCGGTATGAGCATAAGGAGAAAATGCAAAATAATTTATATCATAATCATATATGGTTCCTTTTTCTACGGGGCTTCCCCAACGCGATGGAACAAAGTCAAACTCTTGAGTATACGTACGATTTGATTTTGTAAACTCGGTATCAAATCCAAGAATAAGCTTACCATAGTCATGATCATAGGTATTTTTTTGCATAAGACCTAGTGTTTTTTCCTTGGAATCATTTGTAGGCAGATTGTTCTCCCAGGTAGCAGTATAACGGTTGCGATTAGTACGAAGGTAGGTGATGGTACTTATCTCTAAGTTCTCAAAGCTGTAGTTATCCCACTCAACACTAAGTCTTGCAAAGTCAAATTTTCGTTTAGGGTCATATCCTTGATCGATTATATCTTGAATATTTCCAACACTTTGCGCATTGTTTTCGAGTTCATCTAAAGAATCAAGGGTACCGGCTTGTTGAGCCTCAGTTTTATTAGCAGTAAGGTTTATTTTAATAAGATTTTCATCATTAATCATAGTGTCATAACGACCCATTAGCTCAACTCTATCATAGGTGGTATGCTCTCTCCACCCATCATTATGAGTATATCCACCACCTATACGGTAAGAACTCTTTTCATCTATCGTGTCACTTTGTTCTACATATCCAGAAGCATAACCATCTGCACCACCCTTTAATCGAAGCATTGCCTCAGAAATTTGTGAAGGGGCTTGGCTTTGTATATTAACCGTTGCCGCAACTGCATCTGAGCCATACAAAGCCGTTCCAGCACCTTTTAAAACCTCAGTAGAAGAGGCAGATTCAAAGTTTGTATACGCTAGGGAATTATGATTGAAAAACCCTGAAGACTGAACAGGAATACCATCTTGTAAGATTAAAAAATAAGGTTGAGTAGAGATAGGAGTACGGATAGAAAGCATATGTCCAATCCCCGAACTAGTTTGTATAACATTCACACCAGCAATAGAATTAAGAAGGTCTTTTTGAAAGATAACTTGATCGAGTTTAATTTCTTTTTTTTCTTTAGTAGAAATACTTAAGGCTTGGTCCAAAACCCTTTGTTCTTCTCTTAATCCTGTCACGGAAACAGCAGCAAGATTAATAACTTCCCCAAAGGCAGAGCTAACATAAATGGCCGAAATAAGACCTAACTGAATTTTTTTCATTAATAATCCCTTTTAAACAATGAAAGAATTATTTCAAAAAAATGTTACAGAAGTGTTAACAGAGTGTAGAATTTTTTAGGGGCTAAAGAAAAGGGTTAAAAGATAAATAGGGAGTGTAAACATAAAAATGGAGAACTATCAGGAACCATAGGTTCCCGAAATAAAGGCTAATTCTCAGAGAGTTGATTTCTCAAGAGAAAAGATTGCTTCTAGAGGAGTTCAATGCCCTTTAATGTCCACTAAAACCAAAAGGTTAGTAGGTTTTCCTTCAATAGGAATCAAGGTCTGCATCTTCTCACGTTCTATAAGAATCTTTCTATATAGGGTGAATCTTTAGTGGCTCAAAAGCCTAAATTGCACGTCGCAACATTCACCTATAGCAAAGTTTATTATAAAAAATCTCTTCTATACTCACCGGGTAAAGTTTTATTATAAAGCGGCATAACACTCAATTCATTAGAGTGTGCTTTAAAGAATAAACCAAGACCTAAAGCCGTAAAAATTAATTTTATCATTGACTTCCTTATCGGTATTTATTTGTAGCTACAAAGTAATCTTACTCCTACTCAGATAAAAATATACTTAAAAAAACAAACTGATTTATGGTGCTTAGTATATGTAGCTTTGAGTAATTAGGTATAGGGCTCACCCGACCCCCAACCTCTTGTTATACTTCTTGTAGCTTTTTTCTAAGAAGTGCATTGATTAGTGTTTGGTAAGGAACCTTTTGCTCACTTGCAAGTTTTTTAAAAAACAATACAATATCATTATCTAATCTTAATGAAACAGGTATTTTTTTAGGTTCATAAAACCTACCACGAACACCATTACTAAAGTCATACTCATCTAACATCTCATAGTCATCAAACGTTTCTCTATTTTTAAGTGTTAATCTTACAACCTCAAAAGGTGAGGAAAATTGTTTCGTAACTCAAATATACTACCCATTAGTAATTGAAGACGTTATAGATATTAATGCTACACGTATATCAAGAGGTTCATATAATTCAACATGGAAAGACCCACAAACAAATACATACTATGAAACAGAACAATATTTGGATAATGGGCAGTTAATAGCAATCATTAACAATGGTTTTCAAGCAGTTATCCAAGATGATTTAGGAACACAAACAATACTTTTTAGGAAAAAGCTAGTCAAGTCAACTGATTATAATTCTTCTATTCATGGCCCCATTAGAAATACACCATTCTAAGCTCTATAAGGGAAAACACAAAAGATAAAGTGGGACACAGCATTAATTTCATCCCTGCAAGGGATTAAAATTAATGCAATGTCCCCACTAGCGAAGTCTAGTAGCATACAAATTTACAACTGCAAATAAGCACTATTCCCTTTTTACTCTAAAAGAAGACAGTGCGTAAGTACAGTAAGTGCTCAAGTAAGGTACTTAGCTTAAGTTAATTCCACTAAATGTGGAATTAGTTTACGCTGTGACCCCCAATGGTACGAAACAAGCCGAGTAAATAAAAGATATAACAAAACTTTGGGAAAACTATTCCTCAAGTTAACGTTATAGTAAAAGGCATACATTGACATTGTAAATACAATTTTGCTATAATTAAACTATATTGATAAAAGGCTTACTTTTGAAAGTTGAGTGGAATGATGAAAAAAACAACTTAAACATCAAAAATCATCAAGTTAGTTTTGATGAAGCAAAAGAAGTTTTTTTAGATCCCATGCATATTTCAAAACTTGACCATCGTTTTGACTATTTTGAAGAAAGATGGATAACATTAGGTACAACTTCAAAA
>NZ_JAEMVE010000048.1 GCF_029216045.1 Sulfurimonas sp. MAG313
AGTTATGGCGTTCCTGCACTATTTTGGATAACAGCGGCAATGGCAGCTATCGCGGTGGTATTAGTCTTTGTAAAAGTACCAACTCCTCCACGTATTCGCCATGTTTATCATGACAAAATAAAGACAAAAGATATTTTTAAAGACCCAAATCTTTTAGGAATGTTCATCATTAACGGTATGCAAAAGGGCTTAATGACTATTGCCTTTGTTATTATTCCTCTTGTTTTAACGGGTTCACTTGAAGACGGTGGATTTGCTTGGGATAAGGCTGAGCTTTGGAAAGCCTATCTTCCTGCTATGATTTTTGGTCTTGTTGCGATGGGACCTGCCGCTGTATTTGGTGAAAAGCATAATAAGGCTAAACAAATCTTTTTAGTAAGTATTGTCCTTTTCATTACGGCCTTTTTATTAATGGGCTTAGCTACAAGTTCTACTCTCTTTATCGTAGGAGTAGTATCGTTTTTCATTGGTTTTAATATGATGGAACCTCTTGTTCAGTCTATCATCTCTAAATACGCTAAGGTTCACCAAAAAGGAACAGCCCTTGGTATCTCTAATACCGCTGCTTATTTTATGACCTTTATTGGGGGAACCTTCGCGGGTTTAATGCTTGACTTTTCAGATAGAGCGAGTCTAGGTATGTCTTTAGCGGGTGTGGGTGTTTTATGGTTAGTTTGGACTGCAATGAAGCTCTCAAATCCTATTCGACACGCTCATGTTTATCTTAAGCAAGATATCGTGGACATGAAAAAGCTTGAAGGCTTAGAGCATGACGCGATTGCTGAGTGGTATATTAATGAAACAGAAGAACTTGTTGTGGTTAAGTATCGTAAAGAAGAGTTATCAGAAGATGAGTTAAAAGCAAAAATCGTTCATAGCTAAGGTTTTCTTATTCTTTAGAATCCTTCTAAAGAACCTTAGATAAAAACTAGCTTCTTACATTAAGCACTTTTTTACCTAAAAATAAATAGTATTAAACACTTTATACTTTAGGTTTCGTATGCAAAAAAGTCATATTTTTATTTTTATTTCTATTCTTTTTTTATATTTTTTAACAATGGGCTTGTATTATCACCAGACCCATGAAATCATCATAAAAGATACTGAAAACAACATTGAAAATATGTTGTTAACACGAAGAGCTCTTTCTCATTTGGTAAGTGATTTACAAAAATCTGAGATAAATAGGCTTAAAGATACAGGTACCCTAGATAAGAACTATTTTTCTGCTGAACTTTTATCAAGTTCTTATATCACGTTAAAGCTCAACCATTATGTTAACAAACAACGAGAAAAACTCAACTTAGACAGCTTATATTTTAAATACGCCTCGCCAAATCCAACTAATCCCACTAATCTTGCAAATGATTATGAACTTTCTCTTTATAATAAAATGAATAATCAAAAATTAAACACCTTCAAAGAAGAAATCACTCAAGACGGAAAGAATTATCTTTACTACGCAATCGCGGGAAGAACCATAGAAGCCAAATGTCTTCAATGTCATGGAAAAGTAGAAGATGCTCCAAAAATGCTTATAGATAGATATGGCAAAGATCATGGTTTTAATCTTAAGGTGGGTGATTTATCTTCTATTATTTCTGTGAAAGTTCCCCTCGATCATATTTACACCCAAAGTGACAAACAGTTTTATCAAGCCGCTTTAATTATTTTATGCGTTTTTATATTGTTATCCTTTTTTGCTCATAAAATAACCTCTCATTTCAAAGACAAAGAAGAAGAACTATCTTATGCCACCTTGCAACATGCAAAAAGTCATGAAAAAGCACAAGCCTTAGAAAGCTCTTTAGAAAATTTGTATGAACATCTTATCTCCTCCAAGTTTGATGTAGAGGGAAAAATCATTGAGGCAAGTGAAGCCTTATTAAAACTATGCGAATATTCTAAAGACGAACTCATAGGAAAAAGCTTTTGTTATTTTAAACATCCTGATACGAAAGAAAACTTATTTAGAGATATATGGTCAAGTCTAATGAAAGGCGAAGAATGGAGAGGGGAGATACAATGTCTTAGTAAATCAGGCAAGATCTTTTGGATTGAAACCTTTATACATTCCATAAAAAACGAACATGATATTATTATAGCCTTTGAGTCTATCATGCGGACCATTACGGACAAAAAAGCCTTATTAGCAGATATTAATTTAGACCCTCTCACTCAATTACTTAATCGAAGAAGTTTTGAAAAACATTTTTATGCCGAAGCTTCTCGAGCGAAACGGGATCAAAAATATTTTGCCTTGTTTATGATTGATATAGATTTTTTCAAGCAGTATAATGACTTTTATGGTCATTTAGAAGGAGACAAGGCCTTACAAAAAGTGTCTGCTTCTTTGCAAAACTCTTTTCGTCGTTCTTGCGATATTGTTTTTCGTTTAGGTGGAGAAGAATTTGCGGTACTTACCTCTGAAAAATCAAAAGAAAAGATTATAGAGTCCGCTAAAAATGCTTGTTTTTCACTGTATAAAGAGAGCATTCCTCATATCAAAAGTAATATTACCCCGTGGCTTACTATATCACTCGGAGTAGCGCTTATAAGTGAAACCTCTAAAATAAATTTAGAAGATGCCTATAAACAAAGCGACAAGGCCTTGTATATGGCTAAAGAAAGCGGTCGTAACAAAATAGACGTGCTTGAGCTTTAAAGTTTTAGTAAGTTGAGTACTTTAACCTTATCGCCTACTTCTAAAGAAGACGAATCTTCCGCGGTTATAACTAAGGCACAATGTCCTAACATATTAGTTAAAATAGCCGAAGTCCCTACTTTTTTACCTGCAAAGTCCACCTCATATTTTCCATCTTTAAAGGCTAAGTTACATGGAGAAAATTCTGTCTTTTTAGCCCGCTTAACAAAGGCTTGAGTAAGGACCGCTTCAATAATTTCTAAACCAGCTTTTTGCTCTAACATTTTATGAATTAAAGGAATAACATACAGCATAAACGTCACCGTAGAAGAATATGCAAATCCCGGTAGGGCGATAATAAATTTATCTCCTTTTTGAGCTAATAATATATGTTGTCCCGGTTTAATTTTAACACCCTTAAAAATGACCTCAGCACCAAGAGCTGGAATAATATCTTTAACAAAATCATAATCACCAACACTAACACCCCCCCGTAGTTACAATAAGATCCGCAGAGTTTAAGGCATTTATAAAGCCTTCTGTAATGCTTTTTTTATCATCTTTTACTATGCCTAGTTGCACAACCCTTGCACCTGCTTGCTCAGCTAAGGCCGCGAGGGTATAATTATTAGAAGAGCGAATTTGAGATATATGATGAGATTCTTCGCCAAGGTCTAAAATCTCAGAACCTGTTGAAAGCACAGCCACGCGAGGTTTAATAAAGACCAAAGCCATCACAATATTTAAAGAAGCCATCACACCAATTTCAGCGTAACCCAGTTTAGTGCCTTTTTTAATCAGTACCTCGCCTTCTTTAAAGCTTTCACCAACAGGACGAACAGCAAAGCCAAGAGGTACTTCTTCCTTAATAACAATATGTCCATCTTCAAAACTAACATTTTCTATAGGAGTCAGAGTATCCGCACCTTCAGGCATTAATGAACCCGTAAAAGTTTTAATACATAAGCCTTCTATCACCTCGCCTATTAGCTCAGCACCTGCAGGGTTATCTTGGTCTTGAACCTTAATCCTTCCACTTTTTTGATCTTTGGCTAGGATTGCATAGCCGTCCATAGCGGAGGTAGGATACACAGGTGAATTTTCTCCTGCAATAATATCTTCAGCTAAAATACGACCAAGTGCAGAAGATAAAAAAAGCTTTTCTACGGCGCTTGGTTTAACATCAAGTGCCTCAAATTTTTCTAAGGATTCATTATAAGAAATCATTTTTTAACTCCTAAAAGTCCTGCACCTTTAATCGCCGTTGACCTATCTTTTGCGTAAATACGTTTTCCATCTTTAAGATCGTACTTCCATATAGGAGCAGAGGCCTTGAAGTCTTCTACGAACGTTTCTATCATTTCTAAGGCTACACGGCGTTTTGGTGAAAAAACTGCGGCTATATAGGAAGACTCATGAAGTAAAACGTCCCCTTTTGAATGGGCCATTTTAATAATAGCGCCCTGATTTTTAGCCTTTAAAACCCAAGCATCATACCAAGAGTTTAAGATAGGCTCATAAATATCAAAACTTAAACCAGAAATTCCATCTTCATCTCTTATCGTTCCAATAAAAGGGATAAAGGCACCATAATTACTTTTATCTTCTTCTTTATACCATTTGGCAAGGGTTTTCTCTACTGGCACCGCTCCATCAAAAAGCTCTAACATCAGCCACCGCACACAGGAGGAAGTAAAGAAACTCTATCTCCAGAATTCAGTTTAGTGCTTAAGTCCATCACCATCACATCATTTACCGCAACCGCGCAAGTATCAATCCAAGTGCGAAGTTCTTCGTCTTGACTTAAATGCTTTGCAACATCATTAAGTGTTTCTGCTTCTAAGCTTATTTTATCTTTTTGTATAGGTCCTAAAAATTCAATAGTTATCATAAGATACTCCCTAGTTTTGCTAATTATGTAATTATAACCAATTCTACATGAGGTCTATTAGAGGTGGACTTATTATAAAAAAGTTTCAATCAAGATTAAACCGCTTTCAGTTACTTCTGTTATAATACGGCAAATTATATAGTAGGCTTGTTTCATAGGTGAAGCATGCTTAACTTAAAAGTAGAGAACGTGTCTAAATTACAAGAAGTCAAAACGGTCATCTTTGATAAAAATCTTAATAAAATTATACAATCAGACCCTATTTATGAAGCGCTTTTTGAAAATATCACTACCCTAACAGCTCTTAATGGGTTTTTAGCAAAAAATTCTATGCTGGATGAAAACTTTTTACATAAACTTAGTATGGGTGGAAAAGAAAACCATTTATGCTATAAAATACACGACAATGAAGACACCTTTGAATTTCAATTTTTCTTACTTTCAGACTCATGGTTTGTTGTTAATCCTACAGGGTGTTATGACTTATACGACCAGTTAACAGGCTTAATGACAGAGAAAAAATATTCTCTCTTTACTAAAGCATGAAATTAAAAGAACCTTTAGAGACAAGGCTCAATCCACAAGTATACTTATTGACATTAAACATCTGAAAAATATAAATGAGATGTTTGGCTACCTCGCTGGTGATTATGTTCTAAAAGAAGTATCACGTGTGCTTAGTGAAAACACCCGTGGTTCTGATGCACTAGGACGTTTTAAAGGCGATAAGTTTTTTGTTATATTACACAAAACAGATGCCCATGGAACTATGCAATATTTGCAAAAATTTGAAACGGCTTTAAAAAAAGTTAATTTTTGTTTTAATGATTTTAACTTTGACATCGACCTTAACTATGGGGTGACCTCAACAAAAGAAGATGACACGGTTCATAAACTTATAGACAGATCGTATAAAGCCCTTGTGAAGGCTAAAAAAAGCAGAACATCAAATATAGAATTTTTACTTTAAGTAAAAGATACTTTAAAAACAATGATTTTTGCAAAAATAGAATACCTTAACCTCTTGCCCTTTCATATTTTCATGAAACGTTATCTAAGAAATTCTCAACAAAGTCATGCCTTGTACTATAAAAAAGGCGTTCCCTCTCAAATCAATAAGGCCTTTAAAACACGTCGTGTTGATGCTGCCTTTATCTCCAGTATAGTTTCTTCAAGATGCCAATGTTTGGACTTGGGAATATCTGCAAAAAAGGAAGTTCAATCTGTCTTACTTATACCAGGTGCGCATAAGATAGATACCGATTCAGCAAGTTCAAATGTATTAGCTAAGGTTTTGAATCTTGAAGGTGAAGTTCTTATTGGGGATAAGGCCTTAAAATATTATCTTCAAAACAAAGATTCTAAGGCCCTTGACCTTGCAAAACTTTGGTATGAAAGACAAAGGCTTCCTTTTGTTTTTGCACGACTTTGTTATCATGGAAAGCCATCTGAATATAAAAAACTTTCACAACAGTTTCTAAAAAAACCTTATAAAATTCCTTATTATATACTTCAAGCCTCAAGTCAAAAAACAGGTATACCAAAAAAAGATATTTTGCACTATTTAGAACTCATTGATTATAAACTTGATCCCCATGCCTTACTCTCCCTAAAGCGATTTTTACGTCTTAGCAAAAAAGTTTAAATCCTTAACTCTCAACTAAGACGAACTGCTCTACAATAGAGATAACCATAATTTAGAGGATATTTTTATGCCCGAAACTGCCTTTTTTGATTCCATTTGTTCCCAACTCTTACGACCTGATGATTTACAAATATCATCTGATTTATTTGAACGCATTATGAAAGAAAAGATTGTCTCACAAATCTATATTCATGACAAAAGTGTTTCCATTAAAATTTATGCCGACAAGATTTTACATCTGTCTTCAATGACTCCTGTCTTACATGATTTTGGATTTGAAATCATAGATGAAATAACCTACACCATTCCAAAAAATGAAAAAAGTGAAAAAAGTGTGTATGTTAACCGCTTTAATCTAGATATTCAAGATATAAAAAAATTTAAGTCCGCAAAAGATAATATAGAAAAGATAATAAGCCTCTCTCTTTTACAAAACAACTTTGAAAAGTGTAGTCTTTATTCTCTTGTTTATCTTGAGAATCTTTCACTTCGTCATGTCACTCTTATGCGCGCAATTATTGAATATCTAGACCAAGCAGTTCTTTCTTTAAATGCGAGTGGTATCATACAAACCCTAAACCATCATCACGGTATTACCAAGCTTTTTGTTGATTATTTTCTCACAAAATTTGATCCAACTCTCAAGCAAAGAGATGCTAAAATAAAACGTATTTGTGAAGAAATAGACGAACGTATTAAGGTCGTACCTAATATCTTAGAAGACAAGATTTTAAAACTTACCTACACTCTTTTACAATCTCTTTTACGAACGAACTATTTTCTTAAGCAAGAAGGTATAGCCCTTAAAATTCATACCGAGCTATTTTCTGAGCATCTAAGAGGCATACAACCTAAGTTTGAAATTTTTGTATATCACCCTGAATTTTCAGGCTTACATCTAAGAATGAGCAAGATATCAAGAGGGGGCTTAAGATGGTCCGAAAGACATGAAGATTATCGCACCGAAATAAAGTCTTTAATGATTACTCAAGAAGGTAAAAACTCTATCATTGTGCCAGATGGGGCAAAAGGTGGCTTTGTGATTCGTCGTGATAAGACCGATATAAGCAAAGAATATTTTGAAGAAATTTACACAAAGTTCATCAACAATCTCTTAGATATGGTAGACAACATCATAGATGCCAAGGTAGTTAAAGACAAAAATATCATCGCATACGATGAAGACGACACCTACTTTGTAGTCGCCGCAGATAAGGGTACGGCAAGTATGAGTGATGTCGCTAATAACATTTCTATCTCAAGAAACTATTGGCTTAAAGATGCCTTTGCTTCAGGGGGTTCAAATGGCTTTGGACATAAAGACTTAGGTATCACAGCTAAGGGTGCCATCATTTCTACTCAAAGATTTTTTATTGAAAAAGGGGTTGATTTTTATAAAGACTCTATTTCCATTGTGGGACTAGGTTCTATGAATGGGGATGTATTTGGAAACGGCATGATTGAGTCCAAGGCCTTTAAACTTCTTGCCGCCATTTCTCATAAAGAAATTTTTATCGACCCTGATCCTATTCCTTTAACCTCATACGAAGAAAGACAAAGACTTTTTATGTCCAAAAATGGTTCTTGGTCTGCTTATAATGTAAGTTTAATCTCTGAAGGTGGTGGAGTCTTTTTACGTTCAGAAAAATCTATTGAACTTTCAAAAGAGATTAAAAAACTTCTTGGTACCACACGTAAGACACTAAGCGGGGAAGAACTTGCTAAAAAGATTTTATGTCTTAAGGTAGATATGTTTTTTAATGGAGGGGTTGGAACCTATGTTAAGAGTTCAGATGAAAGCAACTTAGACATAGGCGATAAACAAAATGAAAGTGTCCGTATTGATGGCAATGAGCTTAATGCTTATTGTGTTTGCGAGGGTGGAAACCTTGGGTTTACTCAACGCGCACGAATAGAGTATGCTCATGGAGGCGGTAGAATAAACCTTGATGGAATTGATAATTCCGCAGGTGTAAACATCTCCGACCATGAGGTAAACCTAAAAATTCTTCTTAATTCTTTAGAAGAAAAAGGGGTGCTCACCCAAGAAGAAAGAAACATCACCCTAGCCTCTTTAACCGATCAAGTTGTCAAGATGGTGTTATGGGATAATTATAATCAAAGTCTTGCTCTGTCTCGTGATGAAAGACTTTCTTGTGTGTACGCAAAAGACTTTATAGGCGCACTTAATATCTTAGAAAGACATATTCCTGCTTTTAAACGTTCAGACTTTCAAATTCCAAAAGATGAAAACTTATCTGCCATGATGAATGGCAAAGGCGCTATTGTTCGTCCTATCTTAGCGTCTATACTTTCGTATGCAAAAATCTTTGTTAAAAATGTTTTGCTTGAATCAACTCTAGTAGATGAAAACTTTTCTTTAAGTTATTTGTATAAATATTTTCCAAAATCCTTTGTAGGCATATATGAAAGAGAAATAACAGAACATCCTTTAAGACGTGAACTTATAGCTACTATGATGGCAGATAAGGTTATCAACTTTCAAGGGGCGAGTTTTATTTCTGACTTTGAACGTATAGGTGAAGAGAAGTTTATTAATAAGATTAAATCCTATCTCATTTGTAATCAACTTTTTGAAACTAATGACATACGACATGAACTTTTTAGACAAGACTTTATTATGCCAAGTGAAGAGCAATATGAACTCCTTTCAGAAATGGAAAGAACCCTAACCTTTTCAGTAAAATGGATGATAAAATATCTTACAAGAAATCAAATAGATGCCAACCATATACTTGAAAACAAAGACGCCCTTTTTGTCATGTTAGATAAGATTAATGGAGTGAATAAAAAAGAAATCATTAAAGGAAATGACACCTTTAATTCTTTTTTTGCCCATATTGAATACCTACGATTTGCGGTAGCTGCCATAAGTATCAAAGAGTCAACCCAACATAGCTTTGATGATGTAGCCACCTTGTTTTATATGGTAGTAAGTGAGTTTAAAATTATTGAGCTTTTATCTGCTCTTGATACCATTCCTATTAACATAGACAGTGATAGGGTTTTAAAACGCCAAATGTTACAATTTATAGACTTTATAGTCGTGCATTACACCCATAAAATTTTAAGTTTCCAACGTCTTGGAGAAAATCCACAAGATGCCTTTGCCTCCTTTGTCTCGAATGAAAATGAAGCTTTTTCAGGTACTAAAGAACAATTAGAAGTCTTTGAGAACTATGAGACTAAGGGCTTGAAAGAAATCACAATTACCGTAAACCAGCTTATGGCTTCGGCAATTTGAGCCTTTTAGACTTAATGCCAAAAGGAAAGATACACCTTTGTTATTGCATCAGGTAAGTTAAAAGGTAAAGAACTTATCTTATTTTTAAAAAATAAAATTATTTCACAACATTAATAAAAATAACTAAAACTTATTTAACTACAAAATAGTTATCATTAAGAAATATCTTAAAAAGGATGTTCTAATTGAAAGCCATTCTCCCCTCTTTAATCTTATCTTCTTTTTTTGCGTCCTTATATGCGCAACCTGACTTAGTGGCAAGTTCA
>NZ_JAEMVE010000049.1 GCF_029216045.1 Sulfurimonas sp. MAG313
GGAGTATTTAAATCATGTATAAGGTCTTTTGAAAAGCTATCAAGTTTGTGGATGGCTTCTTGCATAGGTTTGAGTGCATTTTTGGCTAAACGCAAACTTATAAAGGCAAAAAGTAAAAGTAGAAATACTTGAAAACTTAGTACAGTAAAAAAAAGTTTTTCAACTCTTACATCAAAGATATGACGCTTTTTGTAAATGACATAATACCCATGATCCCATTCATAGGGGACTCTTTTGATAAAGTGTGTAGATGTGAGTTTTATGTTGTCCATAGAGAAGTTTTCAATCTTTGACTCATCTATTTCAAACTTAAAATTTTCGTCTTGCATTAAATCGTCTGATTTTAGGTGCCGCGCGTATTTAATAACAGAAAAATGTTCTGCCTTAAAGAGTTGATTATAGGTTTGTTGATAATAAAAATAACCAGCGCTAAGGATTAATAAGGCTACACTGATAAAGTAGGTTGAAAAGAACTTATAAAAGGCCTTTTTTTCATGGCTTAACAAGACGGTACCCTACACGCTTTATGTTTAAGATATCAAGACCAAGTTTTCGAAGTGTATTAATATGGACTCGAAGGGAACCTTCACTGGCTTCTCCCCCATCAGAAATTTCATACAGTATCTCTTCTTTGGCTAAGGTTGTGTTGATATGTAAGAAGAAAAATCGTGTTAATTTCAGCTCAATGGGAGAAAGTGCAATATACTTTTCATTTTGATACAGCTCATTTGTATCAAGCTTAAAGGTAAAGTCTAGGAGTTCAATAGATTCACTTTTAAGTCGTAAAGACTTACGTATCAAAGACTTGATACGAATAGAAAGTTCATCATAATCAAAAGGCTTTTTAATGTAGTCATCTGCTCCAACTTCAAAACCTTTAGAGATAGAAGAAATGTCACTAAGGGCGGTTAAAAAAATTGCGGGGGTTAATGAACCCGCGTCTCTAAGAGATTGCAAAAGTTCAAAACCATTAATAAAAGGAACATTGACATCGAGTAAAAGAAGGTCAAAACTTGAAATAAAACTTGTTTCAATAGCCATATTTCCATCTTTAACCCAGGTCACATCATAGGACTCAGATTCGAGTAATTCTTTAAGTGTTTCTGCTAAGGTGTCATCATCTTCAACTAATAATATTTTTGCCATAAGATATAATAGAATATTGTCTGTTAAGGGAGTATTAATATGAGGGCACCTCTAAAAACTCTATACTCACTCAGCGATACAAGAAGTTTGCTATTATGAGGCGGATGTGTGAAGGAGCTATAAATAGCTTCAATCACATTCAACGATTAAGAGTAAATTTCTTGTATCGCCCTTTGGGAGGTCTTTTGAAACGCAATCTTGCACATGTTTTTCCATCGCCAGAGCTACGGCTATGACTCAAGAAAATACATGCACAAGCTTACCTTTCAAAAGACTTCTGAGTGCATATAGAGTTTTTAAAGGTGCCCATGATATTATTAGGCAAGTTTTAGAGGTGTCAAAACTTAAAAAAAAGAGTATTCAATTGGTTAATAATTATTTTTAGGAATTTTTTATTATTAATTTGTATAAAATAGGAATAAAGGGTGCATAGGTGAAACTTTTTTCAATAATAATACTTATAGGTCTAAGTTTAACTTTTATGAGTTCATGCTCCTCTGCCGTTAAAAAGGTGAAGTCTCAGCCTATAAGTATAGGCTTTGCTTCATGGCCTGGATTTGATGTGATTTATTATGCCAAGACAACAAAAATGTTTGAAAAGTATAACCTTGAGGTTAAGCTAGTAGAATTTTCAAATCAAGAAGCGGCTACAAAGGCATTAGATGATTTGGAAGTGGACGCTGTTATGACGTCTATATGGGATGTTCAACACCTCCAAGGAAATAATGACTTTGATGTTATTTTAGTTACTAATATATCTAATGGGGCAGATGGTATTGTCGCGGTAAAAGATATCACCTCCTTATCTCAGCTCAAGAATAAAAAAATATCAGCTCAGTCTAATAGTGTCAACGAGCTTATTTTATTAGAAGCACTTCACCTTCATAAGATGAAGACTAAGGATGTTGTTACCTTAGATATGACTAATGAAAAGGCTATGGCTAAGCTTTTTCATGAAGAAATTCAAGCCGCTGTATTGTGGGAACCATTATTAAGCCTTACTCAAAGAAAGATAGATGGTAATATCTTATTTACCACGAAAGAAGTGGATTCTATGGTCATTGACCTTTTAGTAGTTCACTCAGAGTCAATACAAAAACAGCCTAAACAATGGAAAGACTTTTTATTAGTTTGGTTTGATTTAATGCAAGTGTTAGAAGATGAACCTCATAAGGTTTTAGACCTTGTAGGAAGACACATTGAAAATCCATTTTTTAGTAGTGATTATGCAGGTTTAAAGGCAGGAACATTTGCACTTAATAATAGAATGTTTACGGATAATCATTTAAGTGACTCTTTAGATAAAGTGACTGAGATGGTGGATACACAGAATAAGGCAAGAATACATGTTAATAAAGAGTTTACAAAAGACGTAATGAAACAATGGATGAATTCTTATACGCAAAAATAGAAACAAAAGGTTTACGGTCCTAATTTAAAAATTATAAGTCAAATAAATCTGAAAGGTAGTTAGGTCTTTAGTATCATCACTGACAAATCCATTCTCTTGAGCAAGTTTGTCATAAACAAGAGCAAATAATGTGTCTACAGGCCCAAATGATTTTGCTACGGAAACGATGTATTCATCTATACTTGAAGGACTGCTATTAACGGGTTTAACTTGAACTTTCCAATACCCAAAAAACAACTCATAGTCTTGAGCCACGCTTGTTTCAGCTGTTAGTGAAATACTTTGTGCTCCTGTGCTACTCACCGTTCCATACCAAAACCACATTTCAGTATAGAGTTTTGATACGGCACCTGAATCTGAATTTCGGGTGGCAATATTAGTAACACCAAAGCTTCCCTCATCATCAACTAAAGAAAAGGCGGCTTTTATAGTTACAAGGTCTTTCATCTCATACCCAAGCATGAAGGCATACGCTAAATCATCTTTAAAAGCGGAGTTGTGAGAATTGATTAGGGTGTATTGGACTCCAGCTAAGATTCCTTCTATATTTAAGTCTGCTTGCAGCCAATAGGCATTTGAAACACCTGTTATATTATAGTACCAAGCCTGAGTACTTAAAGAAGGTATGGAAGTGTTTATAGCGCCTATAAGGTACGCACCAGACTTACTAAAGGTGTTGAATTTTCCATTTTGCGAGGTGATTGCTCCTGTATTACTAGGTATAACAGTATCATCTCCTACACTGTTAGATTTTCCAATCCATCCAGCAATAATATCAGTGTCACGAAGGTCTTGGTTTAGAATCATAATCGACTCAAAGGTATTTGTAGACAGGCTCCAAGTTTCTGAAAATATTAAAGGGGTATCTAAGCTCTGCCTTCCAAGTTTTGTTTTTGTATGGGCAAGTGTAGCATCAAACCATAATTCATCAATCCATAAGGCGTCATTTGTTTGCGTTCCTGTATAACTATGTGCCCCGCTCCATACTCCTGTAAGACTAGCAAGGTTTTCCTCAAGTCCTAGGCTTGAAACCGCCGTCGTAGAAATTTTGGCGGAGACATTTTCAGATAACTTTGTAGTAAGTTCTAAATGAAAGGCAGTATCTATATAACTTGCGTCTTTATTAAAGATATCAGGAGTAGTAGTGTCTTGTCTAGTTTCATCTTGCGTCCCATAATAGATGTTGATTTTTCCGTTCATCTTTGTGTCATCAAAGGCATCAACATTGAGACTTAAGAACATAATGCTTGAAAGATAAATAGATAAAGATTTCATATAACAGCCTGCAAATTTTTTTAGATGTATTTAAATGATTTTGACATAAGATACTTAAGGCATAGATAGAAAAATAAAGTAAAAATATTTTTTAGGATAACAATATAATGGAACTATAATTGCTGATTAAGGTATAATAATAAAAATATAATTTAGGAATTTTTATGGGTATAGTTATTACAGTAACATCAGGTAAAGGGGGCGTTGGAAAATCAACTACCTTGGCTAACTTGGCTGTTGGTATAGCAGATGAGGGTAAAAGAGTCGTGGCTATTGATTTTGATATTGGGCTTCGTAATCTTGATATGCTTTTAGGTCTTGAAAACCGTATCGTTTATAATGTTATAGATGTGATGGAAGGTAAGTGCAATCTTGCTCAAGCACTTATCAATGATAAACACAGTAAAAATCTTTTTTTCTTACCCGCTTCACAAACGAATGATAAAAATATTTTGGACAAGGCTAAGGTCCAAAAACTTCTTGAAACACTTAAAGAAGAATTTGATATTGTTTTATTAGATTCACCTGCTGGGATTGAAGGTGGTTTTGAACATGCTATTGCCTTTGCCGATAGAGCCTTGATTATTTCTACACCTGATGTTTCTTCTGTACGTGACGCAGATAGAGTTATTGGTATTATTGACGCAAAAAGCGAAAAAGCACGGCGTGGTGAAGAAGTAATTAAACATGTAATCATCAACCGTACTAAACCTGAACTAGTTGAGCGTGGAGATATGTTGAATACGGAGGATGTACTAAATATCTTAGCACTTCCTCTTATTGGGGTTGTTCCTGATTGTGAAAAGGTTATAAGTTCTACAAATACAGGTGAACCTATTATCCGTGATGCTAAGGCCCAGTCGGGTGAAGCATACAGACGTATTTCAAAAAGAATTCTTGGCGAAGAGGTTGAATACCTTGATTTGTCTGTTAAAAAAGGATTTTTCAAAAGGTTATTTACATGAGTCTATTTGAAAGCTTATTTGGAAAAAAAGAGACATCCGCTTCGGTTGCTCGAGATAGACTGAAATTAGTATTAGCTCATGAAAGAGCTTCAAATGCCCTTCCTTATATGGAAGAGATGAAGACAGACATTTTAGAAGTCATTAAAAAATATACTAAGGTGAAGGACATACATTTTACTACACAAAATAATCAAAATATAGACGTACTTGAAATGGAAATCATTCTTAAATGAAAAAAAAACCGAAAAAAAAAGGGCTGAAGTCTACTTGGGCACTTAAGGTAATTATTGCTTCTTTAATAATTTTATTTGTTGGCTTAATCAGTATCATCTCGTATAAGCAAGGCTATAACAATGCCGAAGTTTCTGCTAAAAAAGAAAAAAAAGAAGTACAAGATCAACAAAGTGAATTATTATCAAAAATTACAAAAATTGCTAGGCCTAAACATGATTTAGTAGAAAGGCTTCAAAATGTACTTTCTAAGGATAAAACTAAGACAGACACGACTAAGTCTATCAAAAAAGACAGTACGCATACTAAAGCAAGCACGGTAGCTCATACCAATAGGCTAGGTCATCCACCAAAGCGTCCTAAGGCTGTTGTCCATAAAAAAACTACACATTCTAAAAGAGCAAGACTTGCAATTATCATGGATGATGTTTCTTTCGCACATGATGTAAAGTCTATAAAATCCCTCAAAATACCGATAACAATGTCTTTTTTACCTCCTAGCCCTATTCATCCTAATTCAGCTAAATTGGCCTCAAGAGAAGCCTTATATATGGTGCATTTACCCTTAGAAGCGATGACCTTTTCAGCAGAAGAACCTATTACCCTTCGAATAAGTGATTCTACATCCACTATAAATAAGCGTATACGACAAGTGAAAAAACTTTTTCCTCGTGCGTATTTTGTAAACAACCATACAGGAAGTAAGTTCACCTCTAATAAAAGAGCTGTAAAAGATTTAATACTAGCACTTAATAAAGAAGGCATAGGGTTTTTAGATAGCCGTACAACAGCTGCAACTAAGGTGCCTGAAGTCATGAAGTCTTTGGGACAACCTTATATTGCAAGAGATCTATTTTTAGACCATGAAGCAAATGTGGCTTATATTGAATCTCAAATTAAAAAGGCCATTAAAAAGGCAAAAAAAAATGGATATGCAATCGCTATAGGACATCCAAGGAAGGAAACTCTTCAAGCCTTAAAAAACTCAAAGCATTTATTCAAAAGTGTTGAACTTGTTTTAGTAAATAAGGTGATTTAAATGCTATCCTCAGAAGTTTTATATCCTCTCCCTTCTGAGTTTGACACCTTGAAAAATCCTCCATCAAAAATATTTTATAAAGGGAAAACTTCCTTACTTAATGCTAGAAAAGTATCTATAGTCGGTGCAAGAAAAGCCTATGCATATTCTAGAAATATGACTCAGACCTTAGCAAGAGAACTTTCTAAAAGAGGGGTAAGCGTTATCAGTGGTGCGGCAATGGGAATTGATGCCTTAGCTCACGAAGGAGCCTTTCCTAATACGATAGCTGTTCTTGCAAATGGCTTAGATATTATATATCCTAAGGTCAATAGAAACCTTTTGGCAAAGATGGCGGAAAGTTCTTTAATCTTAAGTGAATATGAAGATGGTGAAAAAGCAAGAGCCTATAGTTTTGTGCATAGAAATCGTCTTGTAGTAGCCTTAGGAGAAGTATTAGTAGTGGCTCAAGCGGACTTAAATAGCGGGAGCATGAGAAGTGTTGAATTTGCCCTAGAGATGGGGAAAAAGATTTATGTTTTGCCTCACCGTATGGATGAAAGTCAAGCCACCTTGAAACTGCTAGATGAAGGCAAGGCTGAACTCATCACCAATATAAAAAACTTCGCCGATAAGTTTGGAAGTTTACATGAGGAACGAGATCCCTTTTTACAGTTTTGTTCTAAGTCTCCTACTTATGAAGAGGTGCTTGCTTTTGATTCGAATAAACTTTTTGAATATGAGCTTCTTGGTAAAATAAAAGTATTAAATGGAAATGTTTTTTTAAATAATTTATAAATTTTTTAGGCTTGATGCAAAGGACTCTGTTATCTCATAAGCTTCTTCTATTGCCTTAGAAAATTCTTCATGTGAAATCTTTAATAGGCTTAGTTTTTTTTCAATAACCTTTGTGTCAAAAATTTCAACAGCACAAATAAGTTCTAAGATACTTCCTAAGTCCCCACTGTAATCAATTAAACTTGAAGAAATCTCATGATCAATGTTGAGTTCTTTTAAAATAGGTTCTATGGGCATTTGAAAAAGAGCATCTACTAAAGACAATAAGCCTATAAAGGCGGCCTTATCTAAGATGGCTCCATTGCAAGATTTTTTGTAAAAAGCTTTGGAAATAGTTTGCATCATATTAGAACGTGTTTGTGCTAAATATAAAAGAGGATTTACTTTATCTTGTATGTCTGAAGAAGGGTTAGCATAAGAGATAAGTAATAACCAAGATTTGAGTTGTTCAGGCCCTATGAGCATAATGGCTTGGCGGATAGACTTAATAGACGTTTTAAAGCTAAATGCGGCTGAGTTAATAAATCGAAGTAACTGCAAGGTTAATGCTGCATTTTGTTCAAAATTTTGACATATTTTATTGATGTCTGCGTCTTGTCTGAGTTGACTGATAAGGTTTAAAATCAAAATTTGTTCAGGGTCAAGTCTTTTGTTTTCTATGATATCAGGTTTTGCAAAAAAGAAGCCTTGAAATAAGTCGCATCCAAATGCTTTATACTTATCAAACTCTTCTTGTGTTTCGACTTTTTCAGCAAGTAATTTCATATCAAACTGTTTAAACAAAGCAAGGTAGCGAGGCAACATTTCTTCATCCATCAGAGTGATATCAAGTTTTAAGATATCTATGTATTTAAAAACAGGTTGAAAATTTTGAATATACTCTTTGGAACAATCAATATCATCAAGGGCAAACCTATAACCCATTTCTTTAAGCATAGCCACGCGCTGTAAGACCTCTTCATTTATGATAACGGTTTCAAGTAGTTCTAAAACAAATTGCTCTTTTGGAATGGATAAGACCATGTCATCAAGCAAGATAGACTCATCAATATTTACGAAGGCGTAACAGTCTCCAATAATGCTTTTTAAATCAACATAATTTAGGGTATTAACTAAGACTTGCGCAGTAGCAGACCTGTCATCATCCACACAGGCGTAGGTTCCTGTTAAAGAATTTCTAAATAAGAGTTCATAGGCGTAGGTATGTCCATTTACATCTAAAATCGGTTGGCGAGCAAAATACAAACTTCTGGACATCATTTCACTTTATATGAGTTTTCGTGTAGCTTTAATGATAATATCCTTATCAAGCTTAAAAGTGTGTAGAGCTAAAGAATTAGCATTGCATCACCATATGTATAAAGTCGTTTTAAAATCCTTTATTAAGCACGCTACATCAAAACCTGTTCCTAACTTAGTTTTGATTTACTGTGTTTGAAAGATGATACATTTTGAGTCAAGTTGTGATTTGGCTATAATGGAAACTTTTAAACTTCAAAATAATTATTTATACAGGAACTATATGCGACTATTTCTCTCTCTTTTACTCTTAGTAAGTTTTCTTAATGCCTCAATTGTACTAGAAAAAGGAATCGACCAAATAGATGACTTTGAACTGCTTTACTATAATGACACATCAGGCTCTTTAGGTATCGACGAGATATTAAAAGTAGATTTTAATCAAACAATTTCAAATAGAATATCATTAGGTAATCCCAAAGGGAAGACTTGGTTTAAATTCATACTCATCAATAACTCTGAGAATGAAGATTTTTTACTAAATTTGAATGAAGCTTGGTTTGATAAAGTCAATCTTTATACTTTTGAAAAGAAGAAGATTGTGAAAAGTGAAAACGGCTTAAATATTTTACTCAAAAAC
>NZ_JAEMVE010000050.1 GCF_029216045.1 Sulfurimonas sp. MAG313
AAATTTTTAATCTTAGGAGAATAGATGACAAAATCAATCAAATTAGCTTTAGTAGCTGCAATGGCAATGGGTGCAACTTCTGCATTCGCAACAAATGGTGACAACTTAATTGGTACAGGTACTAATTCACGTGCAATGGGTGGTGTTGGAATCGCTAAATCTTTTGGTGCTGAATCTGGTCTTGCAAATCCTGCTTTAATTTCGACAGTTAAAGATATGGAAGTTGCTGGTTCAGCTACTTTCTTTATGCCAAGTGTTTCTTTTCAATCTGATGCAATGTCAAATGCTAACCCTGGATTACCAGCACCTATAAGTGCTGATTCTGCTGCAGATTTTAGTGTGATTCCTGAAATTTCATTTGCTCAAAGAATTAATGATAATATTGTATATGGCGTGTCTGTTACAGGTACAGCAGGTATGGGTGTTGACTATGGTGACGTAGGCTTTGCACCACAAGGTGGCGCAAGTGATAATGGTGCTTTTAAAATGAAAACAGCTTTACAACTTCTTAAAGTTGCTGTTCCATTTTCTTATTCAAAAGGTGGATTTTCAATTGGTGTAGCTCCAATTCTTCAGTATGGTACACTTGAAATGAGCCATATGATTGGTAATCCGAATGCTACGGGTCCTGCGGATGCTTTTATTCTTTTAGATGAAGGAGTAGGCTCTGATACCTCATTAGGATATGAAGTTGGTTTCTCAGCTACAAATGATGGTTTCACTTTTGGGTTAGTATATAAATCTGAGCTTAGAATGAATTATGCAAATACTATTTCTTCATCAATTAATGCATTTGGTGGGGCTGCTGCAACTGGTGTTGCTTCAGGAGACAATCTTGATCAGCCAGCTGAATTTGGTATGGGTTTAGCATATGAAGTAAGTGGAAGTACAATTTCTTTAGACTATAAGAATATGGCTTGGGGCGAGGCAGCTGGATATGCTGATTTTGGTTGGGAAAACCAAGATATTTTTGCTTTAGGTTATGAATATGCAGGTAGTAATTGGGCTGTACGTGCTGGATACAACTATGCAAAATCTCCAATTGTTGAACAAAAAGCTTCTTCTCCTCAGGCTGCTTATGGTGCCGCTGTAAGAAACTTTTTTAATCTTGCAGGTTTCCCAGGTATAGTTGAATCTCATTATACTGCGGGTGGATCTTATTCGGTCTCAGATTCTTTAAGTCTTGACACAGCGGTTGTATATGCAGCTGAAGTTACTGAAAGTTTTAGTACTGCTGGTATGACTCAAGGATTTATTGCGCAAGGTGGTGGAACTCCAACTGGAGCTGAAACTTCTAGTGCAGACGTTACACACTCACAAATTGCTGTAACTGTTGGTGTGACTTACAAGTTCTAGTAACACCTTCATATATTTCCAAGTTTGACTTGGAAATATATACCTCTATACTTTTATCCTAAAACTCTACTTTTAACTTTATAAAAATTAAAATATATAAATAAACTTTCCAAAAAAGACAAGTCTTTTTTTATATTTTATAGTCTTATGGAGAGCAAATGAAAAAATCAATTAAACTAGCCTTATGCCTATTCCTTGTTGTTGGAACAAACTTAGTGTACGCGACCAATGGAGATAATCTTATTGCAACAGGGGCTAAGTCTCGTGCTATGGGTGGAGTTGGGATTGCCAAGAGTTTTGGAGCGGAATCTGCTTTAGCTAATCCTGCCTTACTTTCATCCGTTACTGACATGGAAATCTCGGGTAGTTTGTCTTTTTTTACGCCAAGTGTTTCTTTTAAATCTAATTTTATTTCGCAGGCGATAGGTGCAGAAAACCCTGCTTACGCTGATTCCGATACGGGTGTTAATATTATCCCTGAAGTTTCTTTTGCTCAAAGAATTAGTAAATATATTGTTTATGGTGTTAGCGTAACAGGTACTGCTTCGATGGGAGTTGATTATTCTAATAATAATCTTAAAAACGGCTCTTTAAATATGCAAACAGATTTACAGCTTTTAAAAATTTCTATACCTATTTCTTACCAGAGTAAAAATATATCTATAGGGATTTCGCCTATTATTCAATTTGGAACCTTGGAATTAAGTCATATGATTGATACATCAGCTCAAGGAGTATCTCCCCTTGCATCAGATTTTGTCTTACTTGATAATGGGGCTTCAAGTGATAGGTCTTTGGGATATGAGATTGGATTGGCTTATGATATGCAAGATACAGATGTTAAGGGGCTTATCTTGGCGATGGTGTATAAGTCTGAGCTTATTATGAGATATGATAATACCCTTTCAGCTTCTATAGAATCTTTTGGGGGTGCAGATGTTACGGGTATTTATTCGGGAGATAATCTTAATCAGCCTTCTGAATTTGGACTAGGGTCTTCTTATACTTTTGATGAAAACACCATCGCCTTTGATTATAAGTATATAGCTTGGGGGGACGCGGCAGGATTTAAAGACTTTGGCTGGACAAATCAACATGTTTTTGCAGTGGGATATGAATATAAAAATGATGAGTTGAGCATGAGACTTGGTTATAACTATGCACAAAATCCAGTCAGTGAGCAAGATGGTTCAAGCTACGCGGGTGGAATAAAAAATTCTTTTAACTTGGCGGGTTTTCCAGGTATTGTGGAACATCATTTTACCTTTGGGGGCTCTTATTTTATAAATGATGAAGTTGAACTGGACTTTGCAGTGGTTTACACAGGTGAGGCTAGACAATCTTATGATACAAGTGCGGTAACACGAGCCTTTATTGAAAGTGCAGGAGGAACGTACTTGGGACAAAGATCTAGTGCTGATGTAAAACATTCTCAGTTTGCATTAAGTTGGGGTGCTTCTTATAAATTCTAAACTGAAAAAAAATTTGTTCCACAATTCATTCACATTAAATTTATAAACTTATGGTACAAGAAAATATGTTTCATTACTTAGCAAAAGTGAAAAAACTTGAGATAATAATTATAATTACTAAAGTTGTTAATGCTAGCTATGATAAAATTCAAAGAATAGTTTAATAAAGGGAATAATATGTTTACAAAATTAGTTAAAAATGCAGCGGCCTTACTACTTATTAGTAGTGCGGTATTTGCTCAAGACGGAATTTACTTTAATGCGGCGCAAGGTGACAAAGACCATGCTTATATGGAAATGATTGAAGGACCAGCTGAGGATATTGGCTTTGTACTTTCAGATCCACATGAGCACATCGATAAGGCTTACGCTGAAAAGTACTCAAAAGAACCAGGATATAAGAAGACTTTAGACAATCTAGGTTTCTTTTCAATCACAAACGATGCTGCGCTTCGTCCTCTTTTATTAAAAGAGCCAAAGATTGGTGGTTTCTCTCCATTCAACCTACATATCTATAAATATGTTTCTGAAGATATCACTCGTGTTGGTCATGTTAATCCAGCGGTTATGCTTGATATCGTTGGAATAAGTGATAAAGAAGTGCGTACTGCATTTATTGATTCATTTAAGCCTCTTGATAAGCTTGTTGATGAAAAAATTGGCGGAAAAGAAGAAGTTCTTACTTTTGATACACTTCCAAAAAATAAATTGATGGAATTTGAGATGACGTTTGATCGTCCTGCTGGCGTGAGTAAAGATGATATTATTGATGGTGAGTTTGAAGGTTTAGATATATGGATGTCTGATAAATTTGAAGCAGCATTTGAAGATAAAAAATATATTATTGCTGGTTTTAAAAACTTTGCAGAAGCATATAGAGAAAATGAGCAAGACTTTGAAAAATATGACTCTTATGTTGTATATTCTTTATGTCACTTTTACTTCTCTTATGGCGTGTTTAACCACGGAAATGCACAAGCAGGTGCGTTTGCCCCATGTTCTATGTATATGTATGTTGAAAAAGGATCTAATGTTCTTAAAATTGGTATGCCTTATCTAGAAAACTGGATTAATGTTGCTGGGATTAAAGACAAAAAACAAATTGCTTCAATCCGTGCTATTGATAAAGAGATTATTGAGATTATGGAAAGTATAGGTGCTAAATTAAAATGAGAAACAAGATAGGTACACTAGTAATAGCGGCATTAATCGCATTTACTGGTTGTAGTTCAAAAGAGTTAAATGCTGGAGAAGCACCTGCCCCAAAGGTAGTACATGCGTATTTAGTGGCACCATTAATTACAGCAGATGAAGTAAGTTCTAAACTTCTAGCTGCTGGATTTGAAGTTATTGGTAGTTACACGGTTGGAAAAAAGCTTGAAACGGTTGTATTTACAAATACGACACTTAGAAGTATGGCAAATAAACCAAACCGTGGTTTTGCAGGTATTGGACGTATTTTAATAGATGGTAACAAGAATCAGATTTCTATCTCTAATCCTGTGTACTTTGGGAAGGCCTTTATGCAAGATACGGCTGATTATACGCAAATGTTAAGTGTTAAAAATGCTTTAACATCTGTGTTTGTTGGAACAAAAGAAACAGGCGATAAGTGGGGATACTCAGGTTTAGCGGATTACCATTTTATGGTAGCGATGCCGTATTACCAAGATAGCATTGTTATTGGTGAAGGTAATGTTGATTTTTTACTTGAAAAAGCGGAAGCGTATAAAGAAGGTAAGATGCATCTTTTTACACTTAAGTTAGCCAAAGGAAAGTATCTAGTTGGATATGGTTTAAGTAAACGTACCGCTAATTTTCCTAAGAAGATTGGTACTGATAAGGCAGGACTTCTTCCTTATACTATCTTAATAGAGAATGAAGAAGCACGTATACTCGCTCCTAAATATTATTTAGCAGTTTCATATCCTCAATTGACTATGAGTCAGTTTATGAGGATCGCTAGAATCCCTGGAGCTATTGAAAAAGACTTAACTAAACCATTTAATTAAGCTCTATGAGTGCCTTTAGGCACTACCTCTTTTTGTCCCAAAATCACTTCTGTCTTACATAACAATTTAAATATTTCTTAATACTTTAGGTGTTTAATAATGAATTTCTAGGGTTTAAGTTGAAGTTTTTGATGTATATAAAAAGTTTATGATAGATATGTCCATTGAGCCTTATTGTTTTAGGGAAACAAAAAAATTGGGATATAAAATTTTTTAGGGAAAAGTTTTATAAATTTTAATTAAGACTAAATGAACACTGATAAAATTATACAAGATGCATGTTAAAAAATTGTTACGAGTTGAACAATACCAACTCTCCTCGTCGAAGCTTATTTACCTTTTCTGTAAACTTTCGAATCATAAATGTTTTTTGTTCAAAAGAGATCTCTTGTTTCATCTTTACCTTACGAAGTTCTTTTGCATAGTAATGACGCAAGAAAAATAATAATTCATTTTTCAGGTCTTCTTCTTTAAATATTTTTATACTTTCATTCAAGATGATTTTTAACAAAATGGGATGCTCAACCTGATTATTCAAGGCAAGTGTAAACTCATGAGCGTGAAACTGAAGTTGAGAAGGGTCTAAAAAGTCTAATATATTTTCTATTAACAAAGGTTTTTCTAAAATAGTTTTAATAAGACTAAGCTCCCATGTATCTTCATGGTTTATAGGACTAAGCTGAGGGATCTGTCTATTTTGAGGGGCTTTTTGAAGACGAACAACAGACTTATTTACATTAAGTAATGCGGCTAAATAGGGTCTATATTCTTCTTGTAAAAGAGGGGATAGTGTTTTTAAATAAGCTATGGCTGAGTGCAGGGCTTCTTCTTTTGCCTTGGGGTTGTTTAAATCAAAGGCATGCACACTTTGTTCAAGTACAAATTCTATAAAAGGTTTAGGCCGACGTAGAAGTCTGGTTAATTCTTCTTCTTGAGAATTTTTACCATGTCCGCGGGATCAAGACCATCCCCAAAAATTACAACCCCTCCATCCATACCAGCAGCTGATACAAGTTTAGCCGCTTTAATAGCTGCATTTAAACCAGCATTGTCTCCATCATAGGCCATAATAATTTTAGGTTCACCTTTTCGTATAAGAGGCAGGTGCTCGGCTGTTAGAGCTGTTCCTAAGGTCGCTACAGCATTTGTAAAGCCTGCTTGATGTAACATAATCACATCTAAATAACCTTCTGTAACAATAACTTCTTTATGTTTGTAGATACTATCTTTAGCGTGGTTATAGGCATATAAAAGTCGAGACTTGTTAAAAATCTTTGTTTGTGGAGAATTAACATATTTGGCTTGATGACCTGTAATAGTACGGCCTCCAAATCCTACCATAGAACCATTGGGGGCTTGAATTGGAAAGGTAATGCGTTCTATAAAACGTGCATAGATATTATTTTCACCTTGACCAAGAACACCAAGGTCAATGGCTTCTTTAATATCAAACATATGACTTTTTATATAGGTAATCGTTTGTTGTGAAGCGGGGGCATAGCCTATGCCGAATTTTTCTATAGAGGACTCAAAGACACCCCGTTCTTTTAGGTAGTTTAATGCAGTAGAATTACTATCAAGAAGGGTTTTGTACCAGTCGTTTACTTTTTCCATAAGACGGGTATCTGTTTTTTTTTGAGCGCCCTTAGTATATTCCAAAGAAAAATTATAGTCTGAGGCGAGTTTCTCTATAGCCTCAGGGTAGTTAAGTTTCTCATACTCCATTACAAAGCTTATAGGATTACCCGTTACTCCACATCCAAAACAATGGTAGATTTGTTTAGCCGGGCTAACTACAAAAGATGGACTGTTCTCATCATGAAAAGGGCAGGGTGCTTTAAAATTTGCACCTGCTTTTCTTAATTCAATATAATTACTAACAACATCAACAATATCAAGTCGAGTTTTTAGGGCTTCAATGGAGTCTTGGGCTATCATATTTGAAGTATATCTTATGGAGGCTTTGTCTCAGGTGAAGAATTTCTTTGACTGTTTAGTTAGTGACGTAATATACAAGGCCCACCGACTTTTTTGGTACGTAAAAAATATATTAAATACACCAAAAAAAGTTAAACTTTAAAACCTATATCTTAATTCAGCGAAGAGGTTAAGGCCTTGCATGGGGTAATCTTCTGCTATTTTTCCGTCACTTGGTTCTTTGTAATCTGAATTAAATAAGTTTCGCGCGGCTATACTTAAATCTAAACCTTCAAGAATGTCATTTTTTGAAAGACTTAGGTTTACAAGGGAGGCGGCATCTGATGGATTTCTTGAATCAATGTGTGTTCTGTACCGTTTTGAGAAATAATAATATTGGGTGTTGAGCTTCCAGTTCTTACTTGGTTTGTATTGTATTTGGGCAAAGATTTGATGGGGGGCTATATCTTCTACTCTTTGTTTTGTGTCCTGATATAAGGCTTGGACATAAGAATAATTTCCGCTCAGATTAATCTTTTCATTTAAATCATAGGAAAGTTCTAATTCACCTCCATATCCATTAATACCGGCTTGATTTTGTGCAGTTCGTGTTGTAGAACCTACATTATTAACATAAGTAATTAAATTTCTTGCCTTATAATAAAAAAGATTCAACTTAGTATGAATAACGGCTCTGTAGTTCATAATTACTTCAAAGGTATCTATGGTTTCAGGGTCTAATTCTAAATTACCTAAGGTAAAACGGTTATTTCTTAAATAGAGTTCGGTAAAGGTGGGTGCTCTAAAGGCTCTACCGTATAAAGATTTAAAAGTTAAGTCATTACTTGCTTGCCAGATTAAAGCAAATCTAGGGTCTACAGTAGAGCCAAAGTCATCATAATAATCATATCTTAGGCCTGAAACTAAACGCCATTGTGAGCTGATTATATATTCATCTTGAATAAATATAAAACTATTATTTCTACTTACATCTTCTTTCATAAAGGTATATTGTGTTCCTGTTAAGTTTTCAAGAGTTCCTGGGTTTGTCACCCCTACTCCAAAATTTGATTCTTTGCTAATACCTCTTATCCCTGAATATCTATACCCTAAGCCTAAACTAAGCGTGTGCTTATTAATTCCAACATATATAAAACGTGTATTAAGGAAATAATTGTCTTCTTTTACTCCAATTTTTGCAATTGCAGGACTAGGAAAAAAAACACCAGTTGGAAAAAAATTATAATCTGAATTAACCTCATATCTTGTGAAAGCAATATTTGTTTTGATAGTTGTATCTTTAAATAGATTTGTATTTTCATGTTTAAAATCTAGTAGAAAGGTTTTGTTCTCTATGCTCCCATCAGGGTCTAAAACCTGTGCCGCGCCTGAACTCGTACCTGCATCGTATAATTTCGTAGCCATCACATTAATATCAAAGTCTTTATAGTGTAAATCAGCATGGGCATATAAGGTTTTAAATCTCGTTTCTAAAGGACCTGGAGCAAAAGAGGTAGGTGCTCCTTTAAGTCCATCTTCTTTTATAAATCTGTCTTTATCTCCATCTGTCTGCAGCACTGAAGCACTAAGCCCAATCTTTAAATCACCTACTTCTGTTTTTAAGTAGGTATATGCTTCTTTTGTGTAAAAAGAACCATATCCAAGACTCGCTTGGGCTTCATTACTGTCGTAATTTTTACTAGTGATATTAATTACACCTGAAAAAGCATCTGCTCCATAAATCGCCGAACCGGGTCCTCTTACAACTTCTATCTTTTCTATCATAGAACTTGGCATTTTGAATAGCATAGCGGGACTTCCATAATAACCTGTACCCAAGGCAACCCCATCGAGCATAATTAAGACATGAGGATTGGTGATTGTTTGAATTCCGCGAATAGAAATGCCTTGCTTCATAGTAAAGCCTTTGGCCGGATAAACATGTAAACCAGGAACTTGCTCTAAAGCTTCATAAAAGGTTCGTGCTCCACTTTGCCTAATTTGTTCGGATGTGATAATAGATAAAGAAGCAGGAGTATACTTTTCTTCGAGTTTTGTACCCGTTGAGAGTTCACTTATAATCGTTATTTGCATAAGTTCTTCCAAGCTTAGCAACCCTGTGCTCTCTTGGTTGATTTCATGAGAAGAAACTTCAGCATAAAGTAAGGAAGAGACGAGTGTTAATAAGTAAAATATTTTTATAATATTCATGAATATTAACCTTTAATCTCTCATTTTTAAACTTTTATATAGTTATAGTAACAGCAGCTTAGTTAAATAACTATTAATTATATGTGTTAATGTTTTTAGCACCAAGAGACACCTTTTTCCTCATCTTAAGTTCAGTTGTTGCGTATATGTGGAGATTTTAGAAGAGATTTAAAAAAAGATACTATGATAGTGTATTATGAATACAATAACTTTTCACTTACTTTATAAATTAGTCTTAAAACACAAAAGCAAACTTATAAAAGCCAACCTAATTGCCTTGTTAGCTACTATGATAAGTATTCCTATCCCTTTGTTGATTCCTTTATTAATTGATGAGGTTGTTTTCAAAGATGTGGGGGGCTTAACCCATACGATTAATTTATTATTTGGAGATTTTGTTCCCTTAGGTTATATCTTTGTGACCCTTGCAATTACCATTGTTTTGCGTTTTGGTTTCTTTCTTTCTTCCGTTGCCGCGCATTTTGCTTTTACAGAGATTGCGCAAGATATTACCCTAGTGCTTAGAAAAAAACTCTTACTTCACTTAAAGCGTGTTGCTATGCATGAGTATGAAACTCTTGGTTCGGGTGCGGTTGCTTCCAAACTTGTTACGGATATGCAAACGCTTGAAGGCTTTATCGGGTCTGCATTAGCGCGTTCTATTGTTTCTATTTTAACACTTATTGGAGTGGCCACTGTTTTACTTTTAATTGAATGGCGTTTGGGACTTTTGATACTTGTCTTGCACCCAGCGGTGGTGATTATAACGCAGTTGATTTCACGGAGGGTGTCTGTCTTCAAAAAAGAAGAAAATAAGGCTATCTCAAAATTCCAAAATGCTTTGATAGAAACCTTAGACCTCATTGGTCAGATACGAGCCTCATCTAAAGAAAATGAGTTTATAGAAAAAAACATTCAAGATGCTCGTGAGTTAAGAGATGAAACGGCGAGGTTTGGAAAAAAATCTTTTGCAGCGGAGCGTTTTTCTTTTACACTTTTTTTATCAGTGTTTGAAGTGTTTAGAGCCTTAGGTATTGTCTTAGTGCTTTCATCTGACCTTAGTCTAGGTCTTATGTTTGCCTTGTTTGGGTATTTATGGTTTATGATGACCCCTGTGCAAGATCTCTTGTCTTTACAGTTTGCATATTCTAATGCAAAGGCAGCATTAGAACGTTTAAATAAGCTTTTTGAGCTTGAACAAGAACCCCTTTGTCATAATAATAAAAATCCTTTTAAGGGAAAGAATGCTTCCATAAAGGTTGAAAAACTTAATTTTTCTTATTCAAGTGGACTTCCCATATTAAAAGATATTAATATGCATATTAAGGCGGGACAGAAGGTGGCGCTAATTGGTCCAAGTGGAAGTGGTAAAACTACCTTAGCGAAGGTTTTATCAGGATTTTATCCCCCTAAGGAGGGAAAGCTCATTTATAATGATGTTCCTTTAAATGAGATAGGATTACAAACCCTTCGTTCTAATCTTTTTGTGGTCTTGCAGCAACCTGTTTTGTTTAATGACACCTTGAGGTTTAACTTAAGTATGGGAAATGATTTTAGTGAAGAAGCAATATTAAATGCATTAGAAATCGCACAATTATCAAAATTCATAACTGAGATTCCTGATGGTTTAGATACCCTTGTTGGAAAGGGTGGAGTACGACTTTCGGGAGGACAAAAACAACGTCTTAGCATTGCTCGAATGATTTTGTCTAATCCTTCTTTTGTTATCTTTGATGAGTCTACTTCTGCTCTTGATGTGCATACTGAAAGTGATTTGTTTGAAGCCTTGAGAGAATTTCTAGAAGAACGAACGATTATAACGATTGCGCACCGTTTAAGTACGGTGCAAAATTCGGATTATATTTATGTGATGGAGGACGGAGAGATTGTTGAAGAAGGACGACCCTCAGAACTTATGGATAAAGAAGGTCATTATAAACTTTTTGTAAAGGCGCAACATTAAACAGTATATATTAATAATCATATTTTCAATCACATCCTTATTTTCTCAAGAAAGACCCTTATATGAAGGCCATTTTAGCCTAAGGTCTTCCGGTATTTTTTTGCCGGTTACTATAGATGGGCAGACGTGTAACTTTTTATTTGATACGGGGGCTAGTTTTGTTGTGCTTGATGAGAGTTATAAAAAGCTTTTAGGTCCGGCTCTTAGTCTCCAAGAAGCTGAGGCTAGAACGGGTGTTCAGTTTACGAGCAAACACATAATCACGCCTAATGGAAAAATAGAACTTGAAATGTATAAGTCTATTTCTTTGAAGTTAGGACGACTTCAAGTGGCCAATAGGTTTCCTTATATCACGGCTGACTTAAAGTCTTTATGGCCTTTTTCTGGTGAAAAGTTTTGTGGAATTTTAGGGATGTCGTTTTTGCATCAGTTTAGATGGGAAATAGATTTTGAAGACGCTAGTGTCAAGGCATATATTGGAGCAGAACCGTATTTAGGTGAATATAATTCAAGAGCCCCTATTCTTTGGTCTCGTTCGCAAATTCCTCAGGTGGTGATTAATCTATATGGCAGAAATATTGCCTTTGACTTGGATACGGGGGACAATAGCTCAGGGCGGATAAAAAAAGAAAATCTTATTATACTGCAAGGATATTCTCAGATCATAGCCTCGCAAAAACAAGATATTGTTACGGTGAGTTCTGTTAGTACCAGTAGGGAGTATAGACTCAAAACCCTTCGTTTTGCTAATGTTGTGTATCCAAAAGTGGTGCTTCAAGAATCCGATCAAAATGCGATAGGATTAAAGTTTTTAAAGCGTCATAATATTGTTTTTGACTTTCCTTTTAATACCTTATATCTACAACATCATAAAGATTATGTTAAGGCTGAAGCATTAAATAAGTCAGGACTTCGTCTTATATTAAAAGAAGGAAAAATTATCGTTTTTAATACGCGTTCTCTTAAAGGGGCCCTTGTTAAGGGGATAAAAAAGGGAGATGAGATTGTAAGCATTAAGGGGATCAACTGCATGAGCTTGTTTGGTGTACGTGATTTAATGAAAAAAGAAGAAGGCAAAGAGATACACCTGCGGGTTAAAAGACGAGGAAAGGTGCATGAGGCTTATATACGTTTAGGAAAAGACCCTTTATAAATAGAGGATTTTTTCGTGTAATAGTTAAAATTTAACCCATATTTGCTAGAATACGCTTATTAAAAGTGAATAGATAAGGAATCAACATGAAGTTTAGCGCACCCTTAAAAAGTAATAGTAAAAAGATAATGCTATTAGGTTCAGGCGAACTTGGAAAAGAAGTGGCCATAGAAGCACAAAGACTTGGCTTTGAAGTGGTTGCTGTGGATAAATACGAGGGAGCTCCTGCGCATTTAGTTGCAACAGCGCATCATGTAATAGACATGCAAGACGAAGAGGCTATCTTAGAGGTTATTCGTAAAGAAAAACCAGATTACATCTTGCCTGAAGTTGAAGCTATCTCAATTTCTGCACTCTTTAAGGCTGAAGAGGAAGGGTTTAATGTTATCCCTAATGCAGAGGCTGTAAATAAGACTATGAATAGAAAAAACATACGTCAATTTGCAGCAGAAGAACTTGGCTTAAAGACAGGCCCTTATAAGTTTGTAAGTACACGTGAAGAGATGGAAGTAGCTGGAAATGAAATGGGTTATCCTTGTGTGGTTAAGCCCGTTATGTCGTCTTCAGGACATGGACAAAGTGTAATGAAATCATCTGCTGATTTAGACGCTTCTTGGGAAACGGCTAAAGAAGCTCGTGGTGATGCAAGTGAATTAATAGTGGAAGCTTTTATTGATTTTGATTATGAAATTACTATGCTTACGGTACGTAATGGGAAAGAAACGGTTTTTTGTGAGCCTATAGGACATCAACAAAAAGATGGTGATTATATTTACTCTTGGCAACCTGCTCTTATGACCCCTTTAGCAAAAGAACGTTCTGAACAAATTGCTCAAAAGATTACAGATGGCTTAGGTGGTCAAGGTCTTTTTGGAGTGGAATTGTTTATCAAAGGGGATGAAGTCTATTTCTCAGAAGTAAGTCCACGTCCACATGATACAGGCATGGTTACGCTTATTACTCAATCTCAGTCTGAGTTTGCGCTTCATTTAAGAGCGGTTCTTGGTCTTCCTCTTGGTTTTATCTTTTATGGAGATGGTGCTTCGGCAGCCTTTAAATCTACTAAAGACTCTTATTCGCCTGTGGTTGATGTGGACGACTCTCTTTTTTCTGATAACTCCTATGTAAGAGTTTTTGGAAAACCTGAGTCCCATAAGGGAAGAAGAATGGCGGTTGCTCTTGTTTTTGATGAGGTTGAGAAAGCGCTTGAGAAGGCTAAAACTTTGATCTCTAGGATTAAAGACGCTTAGACGGGGAGGTTTATGCTTGGGAACTGGGTAGTTTAATTTAAGGGAGTCAAGTGACCACTTATTTTCCACGTTTAGTGGAAAAAAGTTGTCACATTACCCCGTGCCCTTTGGGTAAGAACCTGCGTTGATTGAGCTTCCCCGTTTTTTCAAAAAGACAGTGCGTAAAAGCACTTATTAAATAAATAAGGTAATGGACTTGACTATGGGGACATTGCTTAAATTTCTATCCCTTTAAGGGATGAAACTTATGCTGTGTCCTCCTTCAACAAGACACCCCGTTGCCAAACAAGAGGAACCAATGAAAATAGCACTACTAGACACATTAACTTTCGGAGATACAGACCTAAGTGGATTTGACACCTTAGGCGAAGTAAAAACTTATGAAACAACACGTCCCGAACAGACTTTAAAACGTATCAAAGACACCACTGTAATTGTGACAAACAAGGTAGTTATCACAGCGGATATGATGTCTGAATGTAAAGATTTGAAACTGATTTGTATAGCCGCAACAGGTATGAACAATGTAGACTTAGATGCAGCAAAAGAAAAAAACATTGCTGTTAAAAACGTAGCTGGATATTCAACCGACTCAGTGATTCAACATACCTTTTCTATGCTGTTTTATCTTATGGGAAGCTCCCGGTATTATGATGAGTTTGTAAAAGATGGTTCTTGGGCTGACTCGTGCTTATTTACCCATGTTGCCAAACCATTTTTTGAACTTAAGGGCAAGAAATGGGGCATTATTGGTTTAGGTGAGATAGGTAAAGGGGTGGCTAAAATTGCTACTGCCTTTGGCGCGGAAGTGTCGTATTATTCAACCTCAGGTACAAATGATAATGCCGATTATAAAAGAGAAACATTCTCTAATATCTTAGAACAATCTGATGTTATTTCTATTCATGCACCTTTAAATCCTTCCACCAAAGATTTAATTGCACATTCTGAACTTCTTATGATGAAAGATGGTGCCATTTTACTTAATCTTGGTCGTGGCGGCATAGTATCTGAAGAGGCACTTTCTTATATCTTAGATGTAAAGCCTATTTTCGTAGGTCTTGACGTGCTTGAAAAAGAACCTATTACTAAAGACCATGCTCTTACAAAGATAAAGGCACAAGACAGACTATATATCACTCCACATATTGCTTGGACGTCATCTGAAGCACGCACCAAGCTTATATCATCTGTAATAGAGAATATTAAATCAATATAAATGAATTTGGTCCACTTGGGCTTTTTCTTTCAAGCTTTTTAGCCGCAACCATACTCCCTTTTAGTTCAGAGCTCGCCTTAATGGGGGCCCTTGAGTTAGGAATGCAAGCTAAAAATGCACTTATATACGCTTCTTTGGGAAATTGTTTAGCTGTCTTAGTTAATTATTTTTTAGGCTATTTCTTATATCAAAAGATGATGAGAAGAATTGAAGGTTCCAAGATAGGAAAGAAGGCGTATGCGTATTCACATAAATACGGATATTTTGCCTTAGTCCTTTCGCCTTTGCCTATTATTGGAGATCCTATAACGATAGTTTCAGGCTTAGTTCGTTTAAATATTTTTTACTTTATCTTAATCAGCTTTTCACTTCGTATTTTTAGGTATTGGCTGATTATTTTCTTTTTTAGTAGGTAATGGTTCCAAAAAACAGATAAGACTGAACGGTATTTCTAATATCAAAATTTATATTATCTGTTGGAAGTTGAAGTTTTAAGCTTGTGCTGTTAAAGCCTAAACCTAGACCAAAATTATCGGTTAATCAAGTTGTAACTCAAATACGGGGAGTGGAGCTAAAAAATAGAAAAAAATATCTTGTTATAATGTTATATGCTTAAAATTTTTATACTCGCAAGTGTCTTCTTTGGATTTGGTTGGTACTCTCAATCTTATATCTCTTTTGTTTCCAAAAAAAACGTCTTATCTAGTCTTGACAAGATTAAGGCTAAAAAACGTCTTGATGTGATTATCTTAAATTCTCCGACTGTGTATTATATGGGTCCTGAGAAAGAGATGGGTTTTGAATATGAGCTTCTATCTTCGTATGCCAAAGAGATAGGGGTGGACTTAAATCTTACTGTAGTCAATACAGTGGATAAGGCCTTAGAGCTTAGTAAAGAAGGGTTTGGAGATATTACAGCGGCAGGACTTAGTGTCACAAAGCAAAGGCAAGAAGACTTTATCTTTGGTCCTAAGTATTTTTTAGTGCAAGAACAGATGATTTGTCATAAAGATATGTATAAGCAAAAAAACTTTCCCAAAGATATGGAAGACCTTTCTGGTTTAAATGTCGTTGTAGGTAAAAAAACCTCTTATGCACAAACCTTGCATAGGCTTGAAACCTTATATCCAAAAATGAAGGTTGTGTATGATGCCAATGAGTCAACAGAGAGTCTTTTGGAAATGGTATGGAAAAAAGAGATAGACTGCACGGTTGCTGATTCTAATATTTTTTCAATTAACCAAAGGTATTATCCCGAATTATCTATGGCCTTTGCTGTGAGTGAGAGAAAGCATTTAGCTTGGATCCTTAGAAAAAATGACAGTTCTTTAAAAAACGATTTATATATGTGGATAAACCGTTGCGAGCAAACAGGTAAGATGGCTGAGCTAAGGGACTTCTATTATTCGTATCTGAACATTTTTGATTATTATGACACTAAGATTTTTCATAAACGTCTTAAGTCACGACTTCCTCAGTATGAAACATATTTTAAAGAAGCAGGAAAAAAATACAAGATTCCATGGGTTCTCTTAGCCGCACAGTCGTACCAAGAATCCCATTGGAGAGCTAATGCTAAAAGTCATACAGGCGTAAGAGGTATGATGATGTTAACTCTAAACACCGCAAAGTCCTTAGGTGTCAAAAATCGCTTAGACGCAAAACAAAGTATCTTTGGTGGGGCTAAGTACATAGCAAAGATGGAAAAACGTTTTGGAAGTGAGGTTAAAGGCAAAAATCGAATGATGTTTGCATTAGCCGCTTATAATGTTGGCATGGGACATATGCATGATGCTCAAACTCTAGCCAGACGTTTAAATAAAAATCCTTATTCATGGAGAGATATTAAAACAGTGCTTCCCTTACTGTCTCAAAAGAAGTATTATAAACAATTGAAATATGGATATGCACGGGGAAATGAGCCGGTACGTTATGTTAGTGCTATTCATCAGTATGCAGATATTATTTATAAGTATAAAAAATAAGTATTTTTAGAGACATCTCTAAGAAACTTTCTTCTTTTTTTGAACTTCTTAAACTCTTTATGCATCTCTTAGTGTAAAATACTATATCTTTTAAAATACGTACAAAAGAAGAATATATGACAGATGTATTAATTATTGGTTCTGGTGGAGCAGGTCTTGTGGCCGCTATCTCAGCAAAAGAATCCGGCGCAAGTGTTAAGGTAGTGGGTAAATCTTTTCCTACAAGATCTCAAACTTCAATGGCCCAAGGTGGTATTAACGCGGTTATGGCCAACGTAAAAGAAGATAGTGTTCGCGCTCATATTGCAGATACAATGAAGTCAGCTCAGGGTTTAGCCGATGAGAGCTCGGTAAAAAGACTGTGTGAAGAAGCAATTGCTTCTATTGAGTGGCTTGATCGAATTGGACTTCCTTTCTCCCGTACCAAAGAGGGGAAAATAGCTCAAAGACAATTGGGTGGAGCCTCCAGTATTAGAGCGTGTTACGCTCAAGACTATACCGGCCTGAAAATACTGCATACTCTTTACGATCAAGCCTGTAAGATGGGGATAGAGTTTATTAATGAATACTTTTTATTAAATCTTATCATAGAAGACGAGAGTGTAAGTGGGGCGACTTTTTTAGATATAAAGACGGGAGAGATAAAACAACTTGAAGCCAAGAGTGTTATTATCGCAACAGGTGGATATTCAAGAATTTATAATTCCTTTTCAACCAACTCTACTTCTGCCACAGGAGATGGGCTAGCTGTAGCATTAAGAGCTGGTGCTAAGTTGTCTGATCTTGAATTTGTGCAGTTTCATCCTACAGGACTTAAAAATTCATCTATCTTGATTTCTGAATCCGCAAGAGGGGCAGGGGGACATCTTCTAAATGCACAAAAACAACGCTTTACCGATGAACTCGCTCCTAGAGATATCTTGGCCAGAGCCATAGAAGAAGAGATTCAAAAGGGGGGAGAAGTATATCTTGATATTCGTCATTTAGGTGAGGCCTTCATAGATAAAGAACTTCCACAAGAGAGGAAACTCGCCATTGCTTATGAGGGGGTAGATCCTGTTGTTGATATTATTCCTATAAAGCCAGTAGCTCATTATACTATGGGTGGGATTGATGTGAATGAGGACACGATGAGCTGTATTAATGGACTTTTTGTTGCTGGTGAATCGGCAAATAATAAAATACATGGGGCGAACCGCTTAGGAGGAAACTCTTTATTAGAGTTAGTTGTCTTTGGTCGTCATGCTGGAGAAAGAGCGGCTACTTATAGTAAGTCTAGCTCTACTATCTGCAGGAACACTCAACAGTTTCAAGACGACACACAAGCCCTTAAGAAGATTAAAAATTATACAAGTGAGCAAAACTTTTATGCTAAGAAAGAATATTTAGGGTCTGCTTTTTATACTAAGGCTGGAATTAAAAGAAATGAAGAGGATTTGTCTTCTCTTTTAGCTGAGGTTCAAGAGATTAAAAAAAATCTGTCTCTTATGGGACCAAGTGATAAAACGAAGATTTACAACACAAATTTAACAGAGTTTTTAGAGTTTTCTAACGTCTTAGAAATTTCAGAAGTGTTATTAGTAGGGGCCTTAGCTAGAAAAGAGAGCAGGGGCGCACATTTTAGAGAAGATATGCCTAATAAAGATGATGAAAACTTTAAGGCACATACTCTCATATCTAAAAATAAAGGAAGCTTATGCGTAGAATTTACGAATTAAATACGGAACGAAAGAGTGAAATATCAGAAGAAGAACTACCTGATACAGATGAAGACTATGATTATTTTCAGCCAGAAGATAATAATGCTGATAATGAGGTAGATGACGATAATGAAAGAGAATACTGCGACTAGGTATTACGCCACTAACTAAACAGTCAAATAAAGAAAAGTGATTAGAGGTATGGATTTAGTGCATAAAGACTTGAAGGAGCTATGAATAGCTTCAAAAGTATTTAGGTGCTAAAGTCGTGCCTCTAATCGCTTCCCTGCGGGT
>NZ_JAEMVE010000051.1 GCF_029216045.1 Sulfurimonas sp. MAG313
AGCGATTCTTGGTGATGTCAGAACCGATGACGTTAGGAAATTCTCTGAGCGTTCATGTGCAAAAGGGGGGCTATGTAGAATATCAGGCAAACATCTTATAGGGACCCTTCTTGATTTGAGTGGTAGAGCGCAAATGTTTGGTGCGTGAGTTTATTTCTTTTGCACAACAACAATATTAGAATTAAAATAACAGGATACGTCTTTAAAATTTTCTTTTAACATTCTTAGGTATTCTTCTTTGAAAGGAAAACCATGAAAACCTGGAACCACATAAAGGAGCCATTCTGAAAAGACCCTATCAAATTTTGACTGGTTAAGTAACTGGAAGATTACAATTTTACCCTTTTTCTTTAAAATGCTATTAACGTTCCTAAAGAATTCATCTCTCTTATCTTTAGGTAGATAGCTTATAACTAGTGACAAGAATACAGCATCAAATTTCTCATCTTCTGTTTTGTAAATTAAGTCATTTAAATCTTTTCTACCTATTGGAATATTTGTAGGAATAGAAACAACATCAAGGTTATAAATCTGAGCAAATTCTGTTGCTTCAGTCTCAGCCGTTCCTGTCATACCAGCAAGTTTATCGTACATTCTAAAGTAGTTTTGAAATGTAATATCAGCAAGAGTCTGTGTCTCTTCTTTAATCTCAACACCCTCTTTTGCTTCAAGTGCTTGATGTAGACCTTCTGAAAAACGTCTACCTTCACTAATACGCCCTGTAAACTCATCTACAATCATAACTTCACCATCTCGAACAACATAGTCAACATCTATCTCAAAAAGATAGTTAGACTTGAGTGCTTGATCAAGTATATGTGAAAGAGATGCATTCTCTGCACTATAAAGATTTTCTACTTTAAAAAGCTCTTCCGCTTTTGTAATTCCTTCTTCTGTAATGAGTACAACTTTATCTTTTTCATCAACGGTAAAGTCAGTGTCTTTTACTAAGGTTTTTGCAACACTATTTGCATTTTGATAGTCTTGCATATTTCTGTTTGTCGGACCAGAGATGATAAGTGGTGTTCTAGCTTCATCAATTAAAATAGAGTCAACTTCATCTACAATTACAAAAGGATGGCTGCGTTGTGCCATTTGATCCTTAGAGTAACTCATGTTATCTCTTAGGTAGTCAAATCCAAACTCATTATTTGTACCATACGTAATATCAGAATTATATGCAGCAATTTTTTGTTCTGGATTATGTTCATCCTCTAAAATTGTTCCAACGCTAAACCCAAGAAAGTTATACAGTGGTGACATCTCAGATGCATCACGAGATGCAAGATAATCATTAACTGTTACTAAGTGAACACCTTTCCCAGCCATAGCGTTTAGAATGATTGCTAGTGTAGCAACAAGTGTTTTTCCCTCACCTGTTTTCATTTCAGCAATACGACCCTCATGAAGAGTTATACCACCAATGAGTTGTACATCAAAATGACGCATACCAAGTGTTCGCTTACTGGCCTCTCTTGTAATAGCAAATGAATCACAAAGGACATCGTCAAGTGTCTTACTTTCATCTTCGATACTTGACTTTAGTGCATCAAATGCAACTTTAAGTTCTTCGTCATTCATTGGCTCATATTGAGACTCAAGAGCATTTATTGTTTTTATTCTTTTTAAATATTTTTTTAATTCACGGTCATTGGATGTACCAAAAACCTTTCCCATTAATCCAAGTAGCATTCACAACCTTATGTCTACTATTATATAGTTTATTATATAGTAGTAGTGAAATTAGTGTTATTTTATCACATATAATCTAATAGAAAGTATAAATGTGATTTTTGCTATAATTTCTTAAACTAAAGGA
>NZ_JAEMVE010000052.1 GCF_029216045.1 Sulfurimonas sp. MAG313
CCGCGTCTTTAACAGAACGAGCGGAAATAGGGATAACATTAAAAAAGTCTAAAAATATCTTTAAAAACCATTTTTCATAAATGGCTCTGTCCATCACATATCGTACACGTCTGGGCATAGCCATCTGTATAAGGGCCCAATCTAACCAAGAGATATGGTTTCCTAGAAGTAAGACACCCCCTTCTTGGGGAATATTATTTAACCCTTTTACATCAAGTTTTATTCGTCTTGAAATAAGTGTAGCTAGTAAAAATATAACCATAGACTGAGGAATATGTCGAATCACATAAATAGCCCCTATAAAGGCTACCACAAACATCATATAAAACAAGGATATACTGCTTAGTCCTAAAGAAGCAAAAACCACCGTTAAGATTAGAAATGAGATCATGGCCACGTTTTGAATAAAGTTATTACCCGCAATGATAAGCCCTAACTCATTTTTACCCGCGTTAAACTGTAAGAGAGCATTTAAAGGAACGATAAATAAACCAGCAAAGAAACCAAAGGCCGTAAAGTTAAGAGCTAAGAGTGTCATACTGCTGAGTTGTGGTAACAAAAATAAACTCAGGGTAATACCCAAGGCACCTAATGGAATAGTTCCTGTTTCTATATAGCTTTTAGATACCTTTCCTGCAACAATAGAACCAATAACAATACCAATGCCCGCTAGAGCCATCATTCCTTGAACTAAGATGGTGTTGCTTATTTCCAAGGTCTCTTTTGCATAAGCTGGAAAGCTTGCAAGAACCACTTGAGATACGGACCAAAATACCGATAAACCTATAATAGAATTAAATATAATACTATTTTTTGAAAGAATTCGAAGGTTCTTTCTTAGGTAAGCACCTGTGTAATATTTTTTAATATTAAAGGCATTATTTGTTTGAACACCTGTATCGGGTAATGAGTAGGCTAAAGCAAGTTCTATTAAAGAACCAAAAACTAAAATCCAACCTACAGGGGCCACAGCCAAGAGAATATCTTGAGTAGTATTATAAGAAACCCCTTGTAAAAAATATTCAAAAAGTACAGAATATACGAAAATACCTCCCAAAATTGCCACTGTTGTAACGGCTTGAATAATGCCATTTCCAAGAGTAAGATAATTATTTCCCACTAACTCTTTAATATAACCATACTTAGCAGGTGAATATATAGCCGATTGTACCGCTAAGATAAAGGTGAGTCCAAAGGCCAATTCAAAGGCACCCATATAATAAGCCAAGGTAATACCCAAGGTGATAACAACGGCTACTAAGGCAGCATAACGCATAATCTTGGCCTTAGAATATTTATCCGATAAAAATCCTGAAGGCGAAAATAGCATAATGAAAGGAAGTAAAATCAAAGCATTAACAATAGCTGTTAAAATAATCTGAGTTTGATCATCATACATTTTAAATATTGTGTTTTGAATAATTATTTTATGTCCCAAATCTGTAAAGGCATTTAAAAATGCCACTATAATATAAGGTAAAAAACCTGTGATTTTCCAGATACTATTTGACATCGCATCTCCTTTTGTGTTCTAGTTTTGTATGTAGATTAAAAATATACGGCTTAAGGGTTAAGACAAGGTCTAAAAAAAGCTCTTGAGCATGATTGTCATCATGCAACTCTTTTTCAATTAACTGAGCCCCTAATTCATATTCTAAGACAGATAAGTCCTTCGCCGCTTTAACATAAGCTTTTAAGAGTACCCAGCTTTTTTCACAAGACCTTATATCATTAAGTATCTCTAAGGCTCTCCAAGAACTGTCATTAAAAAATCCCTGAGGCATATCAATCATCCCTAGTTCTATATATTCCTCAATATCTTCTTTACTAAGATGATACACTTCAAGTGCATTATCCATACTTTTATACTGCTTATGACTCACTCCCGTAAAAAGATCAAGTTTTTGTATAAGCACATCTATACTTGAAGAAAAGTCAAATTGATTATCATCAAAAATTTGTTTAATTTGAGTAATAGAATAATGAAGTTGATGTTGTAGGGTTTTAATCAGACGAACTCTATCAATAGAATCATCTGTATAAAGATGCACATTAGGTTTTGGTTTAGAGGGCTCTTCTAAGAGTCCTTCTTTTACATAAAAAAGTAAGGTAGAACGGGTTTCACCTGTTTCTTTCATCAGGCTTGCCATTTTAATAGACATCAAATACTCCTTTGTTATTAGAAGTATGCCTAATTATTTAAAAAGTGTCAAGTAACACTTAACACTTTTTATTTATCCTCTTTCTCAAGAGTAATAGCATTCGTTCCCCATCCCTCATATCTTCCATGTTCACGTTCAATAGCAGGAAATATCATTTGTGTTTGGGCATTAAGTAGGTCTACACTCACAGCAGAAAGCTTTGTGAAAACCACACCATAGACAAAATCGTCTTCTGCTTTTTCATCTAAAAAGTCATTTAAAAAATTAAAGTTATCGTCTTGTATACTGTCTATAAAACGTTTTCTTTGTGTAGATGTTTGAAAAACCGCGTGGTATTCTATGCGGTGCTCTAAGCTCAAGTCATCACCTGCGTCTTCTAAGTCCGCAATGATTTCTTCACTTTGAAGGTTATGATATTCTTGTGTGTTTGGCATCAATAACTTATAATACGTTTCATGCTTCTTATCTTTACGGTTTCCACTTTCAAATTGATATTTAGGCTTAAGTGCCGTATTTAAAGCATTTTCAAAACCCTTCGCATGTTCCCCATAAAAATAGAACTCTGCCCATCCATCAATATGACGCCAACCTACATAATCAAGTTTAGTGTTATGTTCTAAAAGTTTGTTTTCTATTTCTAAAAGAGCTTCATTCTCACCATCAAACTTTACAAAAACATATAATAAGGTGTGTTTTTCTTCGTAAATATTTTCTTCTGGGTAAAAATCATGCACGCAGACCTCTGCGCCTTCTTCATCTGTATAATATAATGACATTTATTTCCTTGTAGTTATGAAATTATACAAGAAAATATTATAAAACAGACGATTTTATTACCATTAGTTTTTCTTTACTCATTTCATGCATAGAATGCGTAATTCCACCCATGCCAAGACCCGATGCCTTAGCCCCACCAAAAGGCATCCAATCTACCCTAAAGGCAGTATGGTCATTAACCATCACCGCAGTTGCACTAAGCCTTTTTACAGCATACAAGGCCGTGTCAATGTTTTTAGTAAAAACAGCCGCTTGAAAAGAGACGTCTAAAGAGTTTGCTAGTTTAATAGCCTCATTAATATCCTTATAGGTATAGATACATACCACTGGACCAAAAACCTCTTTGGTACTTATCTTTGAGTTTTGAGAAGGATTTAGTAAGATAGTGGCTTCAAAACATGATTGTCCTATTTTATTTCCACCACACAGTAAACGTGCACCTTCTTTAATCGCTTCATCTACCCAAGTACCTACCCTATCAACTTCTTTATGTGTAATTAAGGGGCCTACTTCTGTTAGAGGGTCCTGGGGATTACCTACTCTTAATTTTACAGCTCCTTCTTTTAACCTTGACGCCACTTCGTCCACAATAGACTCATGAACAAACATCCTTTGAACAGACACACAAACTTGACCCGCATGATAAAAGCCGCCCTTTAACATAGAAGGGATAAGTTCATCTAAGTCTGCGTCTTTTTCAACAATCACAGGAGCCACGCCCCCATGTTCTAAGCCTACTCTTGTTCCAGGTGCCACAATAGAATTTAAGTGCCAACCTACTGCGCCTGAACCTATAAAGCTTAAAAAAATCTATCTTATCACTTGTCACAAGAGCTTCTGCCGATTGTCTATCACACACAATGACTTGGGCAAAACCCTTAGGAAGTCCTGCTTCATATAATATTTCTAAGAGTTTAATTGCGGACATAGGTGTTGAGGCTGAGGGTCGTATAATCACAGGTGAGCCCACAGCAATAGCAGGAATCACCTGATGCACCGCTAAGTTTAAAGGATGATTAAAGGCTGAAATAGCAAGTACCACCCCTATAGGCTCTTTCATAGTATAAGCCATTCTATTAGCAGAACTTAAGGTATGCCCCATGGCAACTTCGTGTCCTTCAAACACAGCTAAATGTTCAATGGCAATTTTCACACCATTTATAGCACGTAAGACTTCAACCTTGGAATCGCTATAAGGTTTACCGCCTTCATTTGCTGCGATTAAGGTAAGTTCTTCAATCTTTGACGACATTATTTGCATAGTTTTTTCTAAAATTTCTACACGTTTATATTTACTCAACCACTTATCAGGATTGTCATACGTGTCTTTAGCTAAGGCTAAAACAGCATTAACTTCTTGCATGCTTTGTAAGGGTATCTCCGCTAAGATACGACCGTCATAAGGCGCAGTTACAGTGATATTGTTCATTTTCATTCCTTATATTAAACATTCTTTTTCTTTTAAGAGCTCATTTAAGATTTTATGGTTTAAGGAATAATCCACCGCTAAATCAATAAGATGCACCCCTTTTTCATGTAATACCTTATCTAAGGTCTTTGAAAAATCTTCACATGAACTTGGTCGGTATCCCTTTGCCCCATAACTTTGAGCGTACATAACAAAATCAGGATTATTATAATCCAAACCAAAGTTTTCAAAGCCCATTCCTGCTTGCTTCCACTTTATCATCCCATAAGCACTATCATTTAAAATAATAACCACAAGGTCTAACTTAAGTCTCACTGCCGTTTCAAGTTCTTGAGAGTTCATCATAAAGCCCCCATCACCACATACAGAAATAACCTTTTTATCAGGATACAACATCTTAGCCATCATCGCAGAAGGAAGCCCTGCTCCCATAGTGGCCAAAGCATTATCTAATAACATAGTATTAGGGGCATAACATTCATAATTTCTTGAAAACCAGATTTTATACACACCATTATCTAAGGTAACTATATCTTCTTTACCTAAGGCATCTCTCACCTTTTTCACCACTCTTTGAGGTAAAAGAGGAAAACGGTCATCATCGAAATACTTTGTTAAATGTTTTTTTGTTTCTTCTTTAACTCTTAAAAAATAGTCAAACTCCCAATGTTTTTGCTTCTTTAAACCCTCATGCAAGGCCTTAATATTACATGCAATATCCCCTACCACATCAAGCTGAGGAAAATAAGTATCATCTACTTCTGAGCTAGAAAAGTTTACATGAATAACTTTTTTGCCCCCTTTTTCCATAAAAAATGGAGGCTTTTCTATCACATCATGCCCAACATTAATAATAAGGTCTGAGCGATCAATAGAACAATGTAAATAATCATTACTTGAAAGTGCCGCGGTACCTAAACAGTTAGGATGAGATTCATCAAGAACGCCTTTTCCCATTTGTGTCATAAAGAAAGGTATACCCGAACAAGACACTAAGTCTTTTAATGAATTTCCAATACGTGTTCTGTTTGCTCCTGCTCCTACTAATAGTAAAGGAGATTTAGCCTTATGTATCATATCTAAGGCATCTTCTATAACGCAAGTTCGTGCAACAGGATATTTGTTATGCACTACATCAAAAAGATTCATTTCTACGTCTTCAGCAGCTATATCTTCAGGAAGTTCAATATGCACAGCTCCTGGTCTTTCTTCTTTAGCAATCTTAAAACTTTCTCTCACCATGGAAGAAATATTTGTTCCATCAACTACTTGCTTACTGTACTTTGTCAAGGGTTGCATCATTTGCACAATATCTATAATTTGAAATCGTCCTTGCTTACTCGTTTTAATAGGCTTTTGTCCTGTTATCATCATCATAGGCATTCCCCCAAGATTAGCATAAGCAGCGGGAGTCACAAGATTAGTAGCACCAGGGCCAAGAGTTGCCATGCACACACCAACCTTACCCGTCAACCTTCCATAGGTTGCGGCCATAAAACCTGCACCTTGTTCATGACGCGTTAAAATCAGCTTAATACTTGAGTTACGTAAAGATTCTAATACATCTAAATTTTCCTCACCAGGAATTCCAAAGATATATTCAACCCCTTCATTTTCTAATGCTTTTACAAACAGATCTGATGCCTTCATGCTTTGCCTTTATAACAGAAAATATTAGAATTATTATCACTAAAATAATGTAAAAACAAATTAAATTAAAAATTAATTATTTTAAATAAGTTAAACTTATAAATTGATGATATAAGATAGCAAGAGATGAAAACTAAAAAGTAAGGGTACTTATGCAAAAGAAACGAGTTGTTATTATTGGTGGAGGGTATGGCGGTATACGTGTGATGCAAAGACTGAGCAAGGTTAAAGAGCTGGAAGTCTTTTTGTTTGATCAAAACACGTATCACTATCTCCAAACAGAAGCCTATGCTTTTATTGCGAATACTATTAAGATAACGGATGTTACGGTTGAGTTGCGTTCCTTATGTGAAACCCATAAAAATGCGAGCTTCATTAATGCCGAAGTAACTAAGGTAGACCTTAAAAATAAGTCCATAAATTATGATGATAAAACTATGTCTTATGATTATATTGTTATTGCTACAGGAAGCAAAACGGCCTTTCCTGACGCAATTAAAGGCTTAAGAGATCATGCCTTTGGTGTAAAAGCACTTTCGTGTGCCTTTAAACTTAAACAACATTTTGCAAAACTCTTATACGACATTATGCAAAGAGATAATGCTTATGATGATTATGTTATGAATGTTGTTATTGGTGGAGCGGGACTTAGTGGAGTTGAGATAGCGGCAGAAATGGCGCATTATTCTAATGCGTATATGCAAAACAATCATATGTTAGGAAAAGGTATTCATGTTCACCTTATAGCCTCAAGGGAAAATGTTTTAGATGGTATGGACCCGTATTTACAAAAGGTTGCTCGGCAGAGGTTAGAAGAGTTAGGGGTTAATATATTATTTAAAACACGTATTTCTGAGTTAAAAGAAGAAAAGGTTATCTTAAACAATGGTGAAAGCATAGATTTTAACTTTATGATTTTCACAGGTGGAGTTAATGTTTCAGCCTTAGCGCGTTCACTTGATTGTAAACTCAGTGACAAAGGAAGTATTCTTGTAGAACATAATCTTAACCTTGAAGGATACACCGATGCCTTTGCTATTGGAGATGTGGCTCTTATAAAAGATCAACATGAAAAAGTTGTTCCAAATACGGCTCAAACTGCCGAAAAAACAGGGGATATTGTGGCAACAAATATCAAGGCCTTGTTAAAAGGTAAAAAAACAAAGGTTCAATTTATGCGTATTGATGGTGTTTTAGTTGCCTTAGGGGGAAAACATGCTGCGGTGACTCTTTTTGACACCTTTAAAATATCAGGCTACATTGGGTATCTTCTAAAATCATTTATCACTTGGCAGTATAAGGTTCAACTCGACTTAGAAGCTAAAAGTTGGTACAAACAAAATAAATAAGGACTAAGTCGTAAAAATTGATTATAATTGCGCATGACAAACGAACTTATATTTTTAATACTTTTTGTTTTTGCTGAAGTTTTTGAACTTTTATGGCAAAAATCACCTACTCTTTTAGTGATGATAGAAAAGATATATGCGTATTATCAAAAAAGCCCATATCTTTTATATCTTATGCATCCCAGCTATATATTAAGCCTGTATCTTTATTATGCATCGCACTATAACACTTGGATTTTACTTATTTTACTCATTAAAAGTCTTGATATAATTTTTAAGGTTTTACTTATTCATAAACACTTTATCTTAAATGAATTAGATCAAGAACTTAAACATGTGCTTACTCAAGCTCTGCATCCCTTGCTCTTTGCCCTAGGCTTAAGTCTTTATCCCTACCTACTTTATCTGGCTCTTTTTTAAACATGGAAACCATCAGTGTGTAAATAAGAGTTTTTTTGTCCTGTTTACTAAAAGATTATGATAATAATTACCAAAACCCTTGACATTGATAATAAATATCAGTAATATTCGCTCAACAAACAAATAACTGATAATAATTATCAGTCGTAATTGGGAGATTATAAACATGAAAAAAACACTTATTTCTTTAGCCGTTGCTTCAATAGTAACATCATCACTTTTTGCAGACGCTCAAACAGACGCTCTGAAATCAGAACTTAAGGCCTTAACTGAGCGTTTAAACTCAATTGAGACTCAAACAGTTGAAACAGAAGAAAAAACAGATTCTTTATTACAAGAAGTAGCCGATTCTAAGGTGGCTGATTCATTTGGTAATTATAATGGTCAATCCTACGCAGGTATGGCTCCAGGTGCTTCTAAAGTATATACCAACAAAAACAAATTATCTATTGGTGGATACGGTAAGGTAGATTATATCAATTACCGTGATCAAACAACTAAAACAAGTGCAGGCACAACAAAAACTGCCGATCAGTCTAACTCATACAGAGCTATTATATATGTAGGATACCGATTTACAGACAACATCATTTTTAATTCTGAAATTGAGTTTGAGCATGGGGGAGATACGGTTGAGGTTGAACAACTTTCTTTAGATTTTTTAGTTAATGACATGTTAAATTTTCGTGTAGGTACTTATGTTGTGCCCATTGGTCTTGTAAGCGTAAACCATGAACCAACACTTTTCAATCCAGTGAACAGACCCTTAACAGAAAGAAATATCATACCTTCAACATGGTACGAAAATGGAGGCATGGTTTATGGATCGTTTATAGACAGTACCCTTTCATATAGAACAGGTATTGTTTCTGGATTTAACGCATCTAAAGGTGCTACACTTCGTAAAATGCGTGGTGAAGGTAAAAAGTCAGCAGCAGATGACGCGGGCTATTACCTACGTTTAGATTATGCTCCTTCAGAGAATTTTAACATTGCTGGTTCATACTATTATGGTAATGCAGGACAAAACAGTTCTAAGTCAATTGCAAATGGAGCAGTGGTAGATGTAAATCTAGAAGATGTAAGCATCAATTTATATGAGGTACATGCTACGGCTAAGTACGCAGGTTTTGAAGCTAATGCCTTATACGCAGTACATAAGATTTCTGACGCTGACAAGGTGGCAATTTTTAATGGTAAAGACGCTACTAAAGAAGGATTTGGTTATTACGCAAATCTAAACTATACCTACGGAGATTGGGTTCCATTTGCACAATACGAGGTATCTAATGCCTTTGACTCAGGGTACCAAGCTGATGGTATTACCGCAACTAATTATGCAAACCAAAAAGATATCACCTTTGGTATTAACTGGAAAACACATCCTCAAATTGTTTTAAAAGCTGATTATATCGTTGGTAAACTTGATGACAGAACAAACACTGGTACAGCTATAAATAACGACCGTTTTGAATTAGGTATGGGTTACGTATTTTAAAGAATTATTTAGACTTTTTAAGCTGATTTTTGATAAGGTTCGGGCATGAAAACATTAACACAGATACTATTATTTTGCATCTTGGCTTTTTCAAGCCTTCATGCCCAACTTCTTCTAAAACCTAATGAAGCTATTGCCCTTGTTTATCCTGAGAACACCTCTTTTAAGAAAAAAGCTATTTTGCTTACAAAGAAGCAAGCTAAAGAAGTTCAAATTCTAACTCAACAAAAGCTTGAGAGTAAAATCTTTACCTTTTATATCATAAAAAAAGACAAAGAAGTCATTGCTTACGCAGGGCTGTATACAAATAAGGTCCGCTCAAAAACAGGTACTTACATGACCTTTATTAGCCCAACAGGACATATACGTTCCATTGAAGTTATTGCCTTTAATGAGCCTCCTGAATATGTTCAAAAGAAGCGTTGGTTAACACTTTTTAAAGATAAAAATATAAACGATAACATCAAAGTGAAAGAATCTATCCCTAATCTTTCAGGAGCCACCCTATCTGCTTTTTCAGCAGCAAACACTGCTAAACTTATGTTAGCTGTTTGGCACGTTAAATATAAAAAGTAAGATATGAAATTCCTCGTTTCTAAAGACCTACATTCAAATCCAAACTTCACTCTACTTCTTGGATTTTATGCCTTGATGATGTTATTTTATTTTATAGGGGACCTTTTTTACATGCTTAACTTTTTTGGCTTTAGTAGCTCGGAGGTTCTTTCCACACTTAAAGGAAACCCTGATGAATTTATTGAGCCTCTTAGCCTATTAAGTTTACTTGAACATTTTCATGTTTCACTTTTTCTAGCTATTTTAGCCCTCTTTACCACCTTAGCCATTGTCTTACGAATTCATCTAAAACAAAGACATAAAAGATTTATCATCCTTATAGCTATGAGTTCACTCTTATTAAGCTTTATCTCTCTTATAAGTACGTATTTCTTCCTTGATAGCCTTGTGTATAGCTTTATTTTCTTTAGTCTTTTGTGGCATAGTATAGGCATTTACGCTCTGATTATTATCTTAAAGCAGGTTTGGTTTAAATAAGGTGATTTCTACAAGACTATTTTCTCTTTTACTTTTATTTGCTTTAGCTCTTATTTCTTTGCAACTGTTTAGTGGAATATGGCTTTTTATTGAAAAATATGGGCTTTTACCTTCAGAGGTAAATTTGTATTTTACAGGAGATGAAGAACACTTTATCATGTCCAAAAGCATAGAAGGTTTACTCGAAACAGCTGTTCCTCATTTTATTGCTATCTCAACGACAATATTTGTGTATGCTCATTTTTTACTTTTTATACCTAGCGTATCACAAAAGAGAAAAATCTTCTTAATTACGTCTTTGTTTATCAGTGCCTTCTTGGATATTTTTTCACCCTTTGCAATGATTTATGGATTTGAAATATTTGCTTGGGTTAAAGTGCTTTCTTTTTGGAGTTTTGAAATATTAATGGGACTGCTTTTATATACTCTCTTTCACCAGATTTCAAAGACCTCTTCATCTTAAAGTCTTGAGTTAAGCCCTTAAAATACTCGTTAATATATATTTGTTTATCCCTTGTAATCACTATATATCCAAGGTTATGCATCTTTTTTAAAAAACTAAAGGCTTGTATTTTGGGCATTACTGAAGCCGCTGTTGCGTAAGCATCTAAGTCTGCATTAGAGTACTTCCTTGAGATTAAGGTGATAGAAGCAAAAATCGTTTGTGAATGTTTTGTCTTAGGGTTGATTAGATGATTATAGTTTTTATTCTTAACAAAACGTCTGTAATTACCACTGGTTGAGATAGAGGTATTAGGCTGAGCCATTTTAAATGAAGCTAAGAGACCATCTGAAAAAGGGTCTTGTATACTCATCTTACATTTATGAAAACAAAATATATCTCCACTTAAGGCCACCACAGCTTTTTGAGCCCCTTTTGCTTTTAAAACTTCTACTGCCTTATCTACACCAAACCCTTTTCCCATACCACCTAAATCAATCTTTACACCCTCTTTTATCCAAGCCTCTTTAGTATTAAAATGAAGTCCCTTAAAATCTATCCTAGCATTTAAAAATTCTGCCTCACTAGGCACTCGTTCCTTTTGCCCAAAGTGAAACAATCCCTTGGTGATAGAGCCAATGCTGATATCAAAAAAGCCATTGCTTTGCTTATAATATTTTTTGCACAAGGAAAAAGCCTCATACGTATCTTTTGAAATTAAAGTTTTTCGTTCATGATTAAGTTTATAAATTTCAGCATTTTTATCGTATGACGAAAGTGCTAATTCTACTTTTTTGAGTCTTTTAAAGGCTAATGAAGAAAGAGAGAGTTTGTCTTTGGGTAGAGAAACTGAGATATACGTTCCCATCATGACCTTAGTTCGCTTTATTAATTCTTGGGCTTGGAGACTTGTGTGTGTTAGATATATTAATAATATAATGGTATTTATTTTAATCAAAAGTATTTTTCTTTCTTTTTGGCTGGAATCTTGAGGTTTTGTTGTAGAGGGAACACAGCGTAAATTTCCCCGCAAGCTAAGTTTATTAATATACTTGTTTATGAACTTTATTGACGCACTGGTTTTCATTCTTCAGCATAGGACTTTTGTAGTTGGGCTTTAGCGGCTAAAGTTTTAACGGTCTTACTAACATTTGTATCGGCTAAATGATAGTGTTCTTGAAGTTCTTTTAAAGAAGCTTCAATTTTTAGGTGGATATCTTCGCCCAAACGGTCCATCTTTGTATCCATTAAATCAAAATGTCTTTCTTCTGCATTTCCTAATTCTGAAACTAAGACTTGAAGCTCTTTTTTGGCTTGTTTGTATTCCCCATATATATCCATTAATCTTCCAATAAGTTCTGTTAAAGAAGCATACACAGGACGAACTTTTTGAGACTGTTTATAGGTGTCTTCCATACTCTCATGAATC
>NZ_JAEMVE010000053.1 GCF_029216045.1 Sulfurimonas sp. MAG313
ATGCTGATTGTACAGTATGCCACTTTGTTATGGACCCCATTGCAGGAGCAATGCAAAACTGGGATGATAGAGGACGATATAGACCAAGATCAACTGGTTGGTATGAAAATATGCTACCTCCTGGATTTAGTCTAAGTGAAAGAATGGGTAGTTCAGATTATCCAAATTCTATGCAGTGGTTAGCAAATAAAATCGTTAATGACCCAAGGTTTACTCGTGCAAGTGTGAAACTTTTTTATAAAGCATTAACAGGTAAGGACGCTCTTTCTAAACCTAAATATGGAACAACGTACCTGGCGGAAACACAGCAGGCCTATGACTTTCAAGATAAGGTTTTTTCTGAAATTGAAAGAAAGTTCGTAAGTTCTGGTATGAATGCTAAGGTTATTATCAAAGAACTAATTAAATCTGTTTTCTTTAGTGGTAAGGTAGCAACTAATGGGGTAACGAATGATATCTTTACGGATACAATTGGGTTATCAAAATTAATTTCTCCAGAAATTTTAGATAAAAAAATATACAATGTAATGGGCTATTATTGGGCTCAAGGATATTATCAAAATAATACAAGTAGACATTATTTAATGAATGAAGGTGAATATAAAACCTTATATGGTGGTATTAATTCAAATTCAATTACTAAACGTGTAAGCGAATTAAATGGCGTAATGGCTAATATCCAAATGAGAATGGCTGTTGAGATGTCTTGTTATCCGGTGTCTTTAGACTTTTATAAACAATCAAGTGACAGAAAACTGTTCCCATTTGTTGATAAAAAGATGACGCCAATTGGCGATGCGAATGTAACGATGATTAAAAATAACATTGTCTACCTTTATCAGCATATATTAGGTGAAAAAGTAAATGTTAACAGCTCTGATGTTCAAAGAGCCTACAACCTTTTTTATGAGACCTATCAAGCTGGAATTATTGGTATGGAAGCGGATGACTTTAGTAATAGATTAAATGGTGGATGTGCAGTAACTCGTGATCCTGTAACAAACCAGAATTTATGGGACAGAGATAGACGAGAAAATGATCTAGTCTATTATGATGGAGCGTATGTGATTCGTTCTTGGGCAGCGGTGATTACTTATATGTTAAGTGATTTTAAATTTTTATATCAAAATACTGCAGAGTAAGGAGTTTAAGATGTTAAGAAGAAATTTTTTAAAATATATTAGTGTAGTTAGTGCCTCTTTGCTTATGCCAAAAATGGCTTTTGCAACGGGCGATGTATACTCAGGTCCATTATGGATTTTTGTTCATGCAGCAGGAGGTTGGGATCCAACCTCATTTTGTGATCCAAAGGGGTATGCTGAGGTGAGTGATGGTGAGGGTGGTCTTGAAATGGAAACTAATCCAATGAATAAATCATTTAAAACAGCAGATATCGCGACGTCGGCAAGTGGTTCAAACATTAAGTTTGCACCTTTAAGAGAAACACAAAATGATATTGATAATGGTCGTTATGCTTTTAGAACTTTTTTTGACAAGTATGGAAAAGATTTATTAGTTATTAACGGTATTGATACTCAAACTAATGGTCACACCTCAGGTACCCGTTATACTTGGAGTGGACGCCTTTCTGAAGGGTATCCAGCATTTTCAGCCTTATTAGCGGGAATTAGTCTACCTGCTAGTCCTATGTCCTTTATCACTAGTGGTGGATATGACTTTACAGATGGCGTTGTTGCTGGAACAAGACTTGGAAACATTAGAGCGATTCAACGTATTTCTTATGTTAATAGATACTCATTTGATAGAAATAGAAATGTAGAAACACCTTTTCATGATGAAGCCACCTTTGCTAGAATCTTAGCAGCAAGAGAAGAACGTTATCAAGATATGTATAACAAACAATCTTTACGTTCAATTAAAGATATGATGCAAAAATTCAAGCAAGCGCATTCAGGTTCTAATGAACTTAAAAAGCTTATTGAATATCTTCCTGATGATTTAAATACACATCCAAACAGAAACAATAGAGTGTTTGCTCAAGGACGTTTTGCTATGGCTGGATACAAGGCTGGTCTGACTGTAAGTGTTAATATCTCATCAGGAGGTTTTGATACGCATGGTAATCATGATAATAATCATATCCCAAGACTAGCTGACGTTTTTCAAGGATTAGACCTTTTACGAGAAGATGCACAAAAGCAAGGTATAGCAGATAAAGTTATCTTTGTAGTTGGTTCAGAATTTGGTAGAACACCAGGTTATAACGGAGGAAATGGTAAAGATCATTGGGCTGTTACGAGTATGATGATGATGGGGCCTGGAATTGTAGGTAATAGAGTCATCGGTGGCTCAACTCAGGGGCATAAAGCTCTTAAGGTAAACCCTACAACACTTAACCTAGATGAAAATGGTATTAGGATAACACCTGCTCATATTCACAAGGCACTAAGAAAGCTTGCGAACATAGACACCAAGCCGCTGATTACTCAGTATTATCCGATTTCAGGTGTTGAAGATATTCCCCTCTTTTAAGTAAGGTTTACCTCTCTTTTTTGAGAGGTCCTTCTCTTTCTAAATAATAAAAACCCAATAATATATTCACACGTGATTAATATAATTATGTTAAAATCATTAAGATTAAATGGGTACTAAGGAAAATGAATGAAATATTTATATACTGTTCTAGCGGCAGTACTTATATTTACTGGATGTGGAGATGAACAACCCGCTGAAGACACAGGGACACATTTCCAAGGACGTGACTGTTTGTCATGTCATAATATAGATTTAAAAGAAGATTCTTATCTAAGTATAGGGGGCACAGTGTATCGTTCACCTTTAATACCTGATACACCTGAGGATAATTTAAATTCTACGTGTACTGAACGTATTCATATGCAACTTTTGGTTTCGGGAAGTCTTCAATACGATTCAAAGAACTTTAATCCTGAAGATGCTCCTGGTTTTAATGGGGTAGGTAATTTATTTACACTTATAAGAAACACATCAATTAATGCTGGCTCTTACCAAGTACGTTTGTATAATGACCTTGGGCAAAGTCAAAGTAGTGCAGGAGATAATCACAGCTTTAGTAGTACAGGATTTGACTTAAATAACCCTAGTGATTTAAATAACCGTTTTTCATGTAATGCTTGTCATCAAACACCACCTAATAACTTAAATGGAGCACCCGGTAAACTTTTTATTGCCGAGTGCTTATAAGGAGAATTCATGAAGTATTTATTAATAAGCTTAAGTATATTTATCTTAGCTGGATGTTCTCATGTTGCTCCTTATGAAAAAGAAGCCTTAGCAGAGCAAAAGATGTTAGCAAGTCCTATGACTACACGCTCAGCCTTTGATGCCCATGTCTTTTCTATACGTGAAGGAAGTTTTGGAGCAGAAAGTGGATTTTCAGGAGGTTGTGGATGCAAATGATGTTTAAATATTGTCTCATTCTTTTAGCCATGGTCTCTGCACCTATAAAGCTTATGGCCGAAACGATTAAAGATCAGATTGTTATGAGTTATTCGTATTATTCTGATAATGTGGGTTTGAATACATATTCCCCTTTTATATCTTTACAAAAACGTTTAGGTGAGCATTGGGGAATGACGGCTTCTTTTGAAGTGGATGCAGTCTCTGCGGCAAGTATACGAAATGGAAATGGAAGAAACATCAAAGACGGAGTTATTGTTGACGCCGTTTCTGGCGCTTCTGATCGTGTTGGTTTTGATGATCTAAGAACAGCGCCTACCATTTCTTTTATGTATTCAAATGGTGATTTTCTTATGGATTTTGGGTCATATTATTCTACTGAGATTGATTATGACGTGATTGCTGGTTTTGGCTCTATAGGATATGGCTTCAATGATGCAAATACCATTATTACCCTAGGGGGATCGTATGAACAAGCGCAATGGTCCCCCTCAACCAATAGAAAGCTTTTTCCAAGTGGTGAGAAATCGCAAAAGCAGTTCAACGCTTCTATTATGCAATTGATTAACCCCGAAAGCTATCTACAAATACGCTTTTCGTATATATTACAAGAAGGTTTTCTTGCCTCACCGTATCATTACCTTGTTAATGATACAACCGCGCAGTTTGATAGATATCCAGGAGAAAGAACCTCCTATGCAACTGCATTTCAGTATGTGTCTCAATTAGGTGAAGACTTTTCTACCCATTTAGAGTACAGGTTTTATGCAGATAATTGGGATGTGCAATCGCATACGGTTCAAGCACAACTTTTTTATAATATTATGGATAACTTGCTTTTTGGTGTACGTGCAAGAGGCTATAGTCAAAGTAAGGCCTCTTTTACCAAAGGTTTAAATGATTATCGAACAGATGATAAGTATATTGTTAGTGATTACCGTTTAAGCGCTCTAGCTACCACCGGCGCAGGACTAAGCTTATCGTATAAACCAGGCTTTTTTAATGATGACAGTGTTTCTTTTGACTTTTCCTATGACGTCTTTTCAACGGATGATAACGCGTATATAGAAAACTGGTATGACGAGACAAGTTTAAAAGCAAATATGTTTACCTTTGCTTTATCCTATGATTTTTAATTTTTTACAAAAACTGCATACATTTGAAGGGAAGGTGATGTCTTCTCACCTTCTTATCAAAGCCAAAGCCCCTTTATCACTTCTTGAATGTGCCGCTGATATTGCCCACGACATTGAAAAAAAACTTTCTGCTTATCAAGAAGGTTCTGAACTTTCTAGAATAAACAAAAATGCTGGTAAACATAGTGTTAAGTGCTCGAGACTGACTATAGATATTATTAAAGTTTCGCTTGAAATATCAGAAGCAACCAAGGGTGTATTTGACCCAAGTATAGGATGTCTTACGCAAAAAGCTTATGGTTTTGGTACCGATAAAGAAAGACTTATTTCAAAGAGCGAAAAAAAACGTTTAAAAGCACTTGTAAATTATAAAGACATAGAGCTTAATGAAGACAGTGTTTATTTAAAAAAAGAGGGAATGGCCTTAGACCTTGGTGGAATAGGTAAGGGCTACGCGGCGGATAAGATTATAGAATTCTTAAAAGCAAAAGGAGTGAAAGAAGTCTTAGTTTCAGTAGGAGGCGAAATTTATACCTATGGAAAAGTATGGCATCTTGGAATTCAGCACCCAAGACAAAGTGCTTTATATGCTCAAATCACAACAACTAAAAAAGACACCTTATTAACAAGTAGTGGTGATTATGAGAGATATATACAAGACCCCTCCCACCATCATATTTTAAATCCATTTAGTGGTGAAAGCGTTAACCTATGCTCTAGTCTAAGCCTTGTTTCAAACACCTTAGATGCGGGGCGAATGGACGCTTTAAATACAGCGCTTTTTCAAATGTCTAAAGAAGAGATTTCGGTCTTATGTCATAAATATGATATTTCTGCATTAGTGATTGATAAAAAGATGCAAAGTTATATGCTTAATGATTTAGAAGGGAAGATTGATAAACTATTGATTGTGTAGGTATGGTCTAAAATATTTTAACATAGCGAGGCTAAGAAGTAGGTACTTCTTAGTCTTGGTCTTCGTAATTTTTATTAGCAGCTACCTCGCCTAAAAATTCTTCCATATTATATTTTGTACGGTATTCAGCGGTCATAATATGAATTAAAATATCTCCTAAGTCTGCAACTACCCATTCATCACTAACATCTGTTCCTAAAAAAGTTTCTTCTGGTTTGAGCTCATTTTTTAAGTAGTTTAAAAGTGCTTCAGTATGTTTTGAATTTAAAGAGGTGGCTATAACGACTTGGTCAACCAAATAATTTTTCCCTGTTAAATCAAATATTTCAATGGCTTCTGCCTTGTTCTTATCTAGACACGCGGTAATTTTTTCTAAACGTTTTTGCATGGATGGATCCTTAATGTATTTAAATTTTTTGTTTTATTTGATACTTTTTTTATAAAAGCTTAGGACTTCTAAAGCAATTTCTTTATCAAGATAGGCTTCATCTACACCTTGCCTTAGTTGTGTAGCAGAGATATTTTGATTAACCTTCAAGATTTCATACTTTTCTGGTATTTTTATATCATCTCTTGTTGCTACTACCCATGTTACAAGTGTATCTAATTCTTCGAAATCTTGCCATAAACTCAGCTTTTCTAAGTTGTCTGCTCCAATAATAAAATACGTTTCATCCTCATCTTGAAAATGTTTAACGGTTCTTATACTAGAAACAGGAAGGCTTAAATCAATTTCAAAAGAACTAACTTCTACCTTTGGCATACCTTTTGTCATTTCTTTAAGCCACTTTAGACGTAAATGTGATGGCGCTACATTTTTAGACTTAAAGGGGTTTAAAAAGGCCGGAACAACAAGTAGTTTATCTATATTAAGAGATATTATTGTTTGTTGTATTATCTCCAAATGCCCAATATGTGGGGGATCGAAGCTACCGCCAAAGATTGCTTTTCTCATCTTCACCAAATTTTATAAGAATTATAACTAAAATTTGGTATTATTTCACCAATATTCTTTATGCAACTGTGTAGAACTTACTTTAGGAATGAATTTATGGCATTAAAAATTGCAATTAACGGACTGGGACGCATTGGTCGTTGTGTGGCACGTATTATTTCAAATAGAGATGATATTGAACTTGTAGCTGTGAATGCAAGTGGTGAGCACGAGATGATAGCGTATAACCTTAAATACGATTCTGTACATGGTACACGAAACGATGTTAAGGTGGAAGATGGTTATTTGATTATTGGAAATGAAAAAGCTAAAATCTTATCTGAACGTGACCCTGCTAAGATTGACTTTGCTGGGTGTGGTGCAGATATGGTGCTTGAATGTACGGGTGCCTTTTTAACACAAGAAAGTGTTCAAGCTTATTTAGACAATGGCATTAAAAAAGTGTTGTTTTCAGCGCCTGCAAAAGATGACACACCTACCTTTGTACTTGGTGCTAATGAAAATGAGTATAAGGGTGAAAAAGTTGTTTCAAATGCTTCGTGTACCACCAATGGTTTAGCTCCCGTTGCCAAGGTTCTTGATGATGCCTTTGGTATTAAAAATGCTCTAATGACAACGATTCATTCTTATACTTCTTCTCAACCTATTTTAGATGGTAAACATAAAAAAGATCCTAGAAAAGGTCGTTCAGGTGCTACAAATCTAGTTCCTACAACGACAGGAGCCGCTAAGGCCATTGCTAAAGTGTTGCCTAATCTTGCAGGTAAGATAAATGGTCAAGCTATTAGAGTACCTACACCGGATGTGTCTATGGTAGATTTAACGCTTACTTTAAACAAAGATGTGAGCGTAGAAATGATTCAAGATGCCTTTAAGGCAGCCAGTCTTGGTTCACACAAGGGTATTTTAGGTATAGATGAAGAATTCCGTGTATCACAAGATTTTGTAGGTGAAAGCCTAAGCACGGTTGTTGTTATGGATACGATTCAAGTTATAGATAAGAATCTTGTTAAAGTACTTTCATGGTATGACAATGAGTGGGGTTATTCATCTCGCTTAGTTGATATGGCTTTACATATTTCTAAATAGAAATATTGTGTACATACTAAAAGGTTAATGGAAAAAGCAAGAACATCCATTCACCACTCATCTTAGATGAACATTTTTTAAGGAAAACAATGCAACTTCACTCGATTAAAGATTTAGATTTAACGCATAAAAAAGTATTTATCCGTTGTGACTTTAATGTCCCTATGGATGAATATGGAAATATTACGGATGATAGACGTATACGCTCAGCTATTTCTACTATTAATTATTGTTTAGATCAAGACTGCGCGATTATATTAGCCTCTCACCTTGGACGACCAAAGGGTGAATTTTCAGAGAAGTATTCGCTATCGCCGGTTCAAAGAAGACTACATCAACTTCTTCAAAGAGAAATTATCTTAACCAAAGATGTTGTAGGCGAAGATGCTCAGGCTAAAGTTAATGCAATGAAATGTTGCGATGTTATCCTTTTAGAAAACCTTCGTTTTGAAAAAGGTGAAACAAATAATGATGAAACCTTAGCTAAGACCTTAGCGGATATGGCGGATATTTATATTAATGATGCCTTTGGTGTTAGCCACCGTGCCCATTCCTCTGTTGAAGGTATAACCAAGTATTTTGATGAAAAATCAAGAGCGGCTGGATTTTTACTACAAAAAGAAATTAAGTTTTTTGGCGCCTTAATTAAACGACCAGTACGTCCTTTTATTTCGGTTGTTGGTGGATCAAAGGTTTCAGGAAAGCTTGAAGCCCTTTCTAACCTTCTTCCTAGAGTTGATAAGATGATTATTGGTGGAGGAATGGCCTTTACTTTTTTAAAGGCGCAAGGATATGATGTAGGAAATTCCTTAGTTGAAGATGATTTAATTGATGATGCGCATCGTATTATGCAAGAAGCAAAAGAAAGAGGTGTTAAGCTTTATCTTCCCGTTGATGTAGTAGCTGCTCAAACTTTTTCAGCGGACTCTGTCACCAAGATAACCACAGCTCAAGAGATTCCTCAAGGTTGGATGGGTCTTGATATTGGACCTGCTACTGTAAGGCTTTTCAAAGAAGCATTAGCGGATGGTCAAACTATTTTATGGAATGGTCCTATGGGTGTTTATGAGATGGAAAAATTTGCTAGAGGTTCTAATAAAATAGCGCATTATATAGCAGATACTTACGCGACAACAGTTGTTGGTGGTGGTGATACCGCAGACCTTGTTCAACGCATTGGTTTAGATGAAGAGATGACCTTTATATCCACGGGTGGTGGGGCGTCTTTAGAATTATTAGAGGGTAAGATACTTCCCGGAGTAGCTCCTTTGGTATGTCCGGAGCAAGACTAATGATAGTAGCAGCTAATTTTAAAACAAACAAAACACGAGCGCAAACACGCGATTATATGGATGAAGTAAATGAGTATATAAGAGCTGAAAATGTAGAAGCGCATGTTATCGTCTTTCCTCCTGCAACGGCGTATGACAACTATGGTCAAGGCGCTATTCAGGGCGCACAAAATGCTTACGCCGTAGAAAATGGCGCTTTTACCGGTGAAATAGGACTCGATCAGCTTAAAGAATTTGGTATTAAAACTATTTTGATAGGTCATTCTGAACGAAGACATATTTTAGGTGAGAGCCAAGAAGAAATAGCCTTTAAATTTGCTTATTTTCAGTCTTTAGGGTATGAAATTGTTTATTGTATTGGTGAACAACTAGAAACAAGAAAACTCGGTGAAGCAGCATTAATGCAGTATATTGAAACTCAACTTGTTGGAATTGATATGGAATATGAGAAATTAATTATTGCATATGAACCTGTTTGGGCTATTGGTACAGGGCTTGTACCTTCAAACGAAGATATTTTTTCTATTCATAAAGCGTTAAGAGCTAAAACTTCACGCCCACTTCTTTATGGTGGGTCTGTTAAGGTGAATAACATGAGAGAGATTGTTGACTTAGATAATGTAGATGGTGTCTTAGTAGGCGGAGCCTCTTTATATGCCCAAAGTTTCTGTGAAATGATTAAAATAGCGGAAGAAGCTTAAGCAAAGCTGTATCCCCCTTAAGCTAACAATTCAGTTGGCAAACAAAACTAGCCGTGGCGGTTGCTTAGCGAAGTTTCAGGCGAAGCCGAAAACACTAAATAATTTTAACACAAGGAA
>NZ_JAEMVE010000054.1 GCF_029216045.1 Sulfurimonas sp. MAG313
AAAGAATTTGATTATATAAAAATTGAAGATAATCTACTGTGTGTTGGCGCGGCTACTCCTAGTGGTAAACTCCTATCTTTTTGTAAAAAATATGATATAAAAAATTTCGAATTGCTTCCTAAGCTTCCAGGAAATATTGGGGGCATGATAAAAATGAATGCAGGGCTTAAAGAGTATGAAATCTTTAACTATTTGCACTCAATTACTACAGAACACGGAATTATTTTAAAACAAGATATTAAACATGGCTACAGATGGACTAACTTTAAGGGGATAGTATTTGAAGCAAAGTTTGAAATACATAAGGGCTTTAACGAAGAGCATTTGAAGATGTTTAAAAAGATGCGAGACAACCAACCAAGTGATGCATCAGCTGGTTCATGTTTTATTAATCCGGCAAATGACTCTGCCGGAAGGCTGATAGAAATGGCGGGACTTAAGGGTCATCAAATTGGAGACATGGCCTTTTCAAGTAAACATGCAAACTTTTTAGTAAACTTAGGAAAGGGTAGTTTTGATGAGGCGATAGAACTTATAAAGTTGGCTCAAAAAAAAGTTTATGAAAAATTTGGGGTCTGTCTAGAAAATGAAATAATCATTATAGATGAAAGATACAAGGCAGGCAAGGCCACCTTGATAAAAGACTAGAAACGGCCAACAATACCTATAAAGGCACCATCAACATCCAACTTCAACGAAGTATTTAAACTACTAATATCTGATGAGTCTAAATCAATTGTTTGTTTTCTATATCCTACTTCAATACCAAGGTCAACAAAAGGGATAATATCTACCAATGTATAATCCACTTTTATAGAAGCATCTAAGACCTTTGAACCGCTATATTCAAGATACTTTACTTCAAGCTCTCCTCCAATGTCCGTAATAGGAAGCTCCACACGAAGACGACCATAGGCCATAGGGATAACTAAGTTAGTTGATTCATCAACATTAATAATAGAACCAAGAGGAGTGGTAACATCTGCTTTAAATGCTCCTTGCATCGTCTTAATATCTAGACCAAGATCAATTGTCGTCCAAAAAGTATTATCTAAAATATTATAATATAAAATAGCATCTATTTGATCCATAGTAAGACTTGAAGTTGTTCCTGCTGGAAAGGGTTTATTTAAAAACATAAAATTTTGTGTTGATGTACCCGAAAATTCTACTGCTGCATATTCTAAACGAAGATTTGGTAAAATCGGGATTGGATGTTTAATAAAGATCCATGCATAAGGGTTTTCTACTGTCCCATAACCTAAGGTATCTGTTGTAAACGCGGGATTATTATCGTACTTAATAGTTCCATCTATACTTTGAGACCACATGCCTACACCGGCTTCAACGCGAACGAAATCGGCTTGAGCACTTATACTTAATAATCCTGCTAAAAGCAGTCCTGATAAAAACTTGTTCATATTATTCTCCCAGAAATAAATTGTCTTCATTTTATCACAATATCTTACAACAAAAAGTAAATGCTTAAAAAGTTTAAAGGGTTTGGGAAAATTTGGGTGAAAAAAGAGGGGAAAGGTCTTAGAGCATAAGCTCTAAGGCAAGGACTAACTTACTGCAGCAATTGCAGCGTCGTAGTTAGGCTCTTCAGTGATTTCAGGAACGATTTCTTTGTATGTTACAATTCCAGAAGCGTCAACTGCGAAGATTGCTCTACAAGTAACACCTGCAAGAACAGACCCACCAAGAAGAACACCATAAGCGTTAGCGAAGTCTTTGTTACGAAAATCTGAAGTAACTGTTAAGTCATTGATACCTTCAGCTGAACAAAAACGTCCTGCAGCAAATGGAAGGTCAAGAGATACAATAGTAACTTCTACATCAGTTAAAGCAGCTGCCTTAGCGTTGAAGTTGCGAGTTTCTGTAGCACATACACCTGTGTCTAGTGAAGGAACAACAATAAGAAGTTGTTTTTTACCAGAAGCACCACCAACAGTTACGTCACCAAGACCATCTGCGTTTACTACTGTGATGGCAGGAGCTTTGTCGCCTACGTTTACTTCTGTTCCTACTAACTCTACGTCAGTACCTTTGAATTTAGTTGTTGCCATAATTGGACTCCTAATAGTTTAATTATCGGAAGTCTACTTAAATCGGATAATATTACTCTTAATTATCTTGTAGGTATTTTTACTTAAGTTATTTTTAAAAGTTATTTTTTATTGTTTATATCTCTTTTTATTATACTTCAAGAGCTTTTACACGCACTTATAAAGAGGTCCGAGCTTCAGTCCTTACCTCATCCACGTCAACAAACATCTTTTTCTCATACATTTCAATCCCTACTCTTCCAATCATAGCTGCATTATCTGAACAATATTTCATCTCTGCCAAAGATAAACTCGCCTTAAAAGGTTTCAACAAGGTTTCAATCTTTTCTCTTAAATATAAGTTTGCTGACGCACCTCCAACTATTGAAAAGTTTTCAGGAGGATGTGTTTTAAAATATTTTTTTAGTTTTTGTAAGAGATGTCCAACGGCCGCTTTTTGAAAACACGCAGCAATATCGCAATAATCTTTTTCTTGAGCGTCTAAGGCCACTAATCGCACTGCATTTTTTAAACCGGAATACGAAAAGGCAATGAGAGGAGATTGAGAAAGAGGAAGCGGCATAGGGTATCTATTTTCATCCCCTTCTTCTGCCATTTTTTCAATAACAGGACCACCAGGATATCCAAGCTTCATCATCTTAGACACCTTATCAAAACTTTCTCCAAAACTATCGTCCATAGTAGTGGCTACCATCTGCATCTCTTCAAGGCTTTTCACCTCAATGACTTGAGTATGTCCCCCTGATACTAAAAGAACTGTTTGAGGGAAGAAGGTCTCTTTTTCTATAAACAAAGAATAAATATGCCCTTTTAAATGGTTCACAGCTATTAGAGGAAGATTTAAACTTATGCATAAGGCCTTAGCCATAGTGACACCTTCAACTAGTGTCACATTAAGACCTGGCGCTGTTGTTACAGCAATGGCTTTTAAGTCTTTAAAATAAGGTTTACATTCTTCAAGGATTTTAGGAAGAGCCTCAGCATGAAGTCTAGAGGCTAATTCAGGAACCACACCCCCATAAACAGAATGTTCTAGCTCTTGAGAAATCTTTTTATGAAACACTAACTTTTTTGTCTTTATATCAGTAATAGCAATAGCGCTATCATCGCAAGAACTTTCTATGGATAAAATCATACGGATGCTCCCCTCTTTTATATGACGAAGTATATCATAGGCTTTGTTCTAAGTCAGAGCAGATAAGTCTAAGTAAAACACAGAACCAACTCCCAACTCACTTTGAACACTTATCTTAATACCTAAGTCGTCACATAATTTTTTAACAATATGAAGTCCTATGCCTAGACCTCTGTCTTGTTCTTTATAAAACCGTTCAAAGACTTTATTTACATTTGAAATACCTTTTCCACTGTCTTTAATCAAGAGTTTTTTATCTTTACTTTGATAAATAAGTTCAATATCTGCATTATTACGATTATATTTCACAGCATTGGATAATAGGTTGTCAATAATGCGTATAAAGGCAAAAGAATTCAAGTGAACCATTTCTTTTGAAAGAGAACTTTTAAATTGTATCTGAGGATTGTTTTTTTCAAAAAAAGTGATGCGCTCTTGCACGACCATCTTAAGGTCTATTTCTTGTTTTTGGTGGGCATGTCCACTTAAATAAACACGAAGATTTTCTTGTAAGTCTAAGATGTTTTGCACACTCTTTTGGATTCTTGAAATCTTAGAATTTTCACCAAACTCGGCTTCTAACATAGAGGTATTTAATCGTAGCGTAGATAAGGGAGTATTAAAATCATGTAAGATATCTTTTATAAACTCTTCCGTTAAATGCAGGGCATTACGCAGGGGAGACAGGGTATACATAGAAAAAAGAAAAGATAAAAGAACAACACCTATGCTAACTAAAGAAAAATACATTAACAGCTCATTTTCTATGCGCTTAACTTCGCTTGAATACGCTTCCTTAGACAAAGAAAAAGTAAGCGCGTTTAACTTTGAGCCTAAGATAGGAAAATTTGCATGAACGCCATTGTTGTCTTTTTGTAAGGTATAAAAGTCTAACCCTTCACTCTTAGAGAAATCAAGGCCCAAGTCCTTACACTTCAAATCAAAACTACACACACGCATCTTGTTCAACAAAGATTCATCTAAGGTATTTAACTCTTTTTTATAATCAAAATAAAAAATCACAAGCATTAAAAGCAAGATAGAGCTAAAAAAAAGAAAAAAGCTTTTAAAAAAAGATTCTACCTCAACTTTTTTCAAGTACATATCCTGTTGCTCTAATATTTTTAAAATTGAGTCCTGTTGTTTGTTTTAACTTAGAGAGGGCAACTCTGAGAGCAGATGAAGAAGGATGTTCTAAACAATCCATTAATATTTTAGTATCCATAACCTGTCCAATATTATGGATAAAAAGTTTAAATAAACGTTCTTGAACCATACTTAAAGCAAGTATTTTTCCATCATTTTTCAAGATACCAGTTTGGGTATTGTACGAAAGAGAATCATAGACTATCTCTTTTAACTCTTGGGAAAATCGCGCACGTATACGAATGAGTAATTCTTGAGGAAAGAACGGCTTTTTAATATAATCTTCCGCCCCCACTTCAAAACCTTTTGCAATAGAGTTTAAATCTGTTAGCGCACTTATGAAAATAGCAGGGGTCCTGTCTTGAGCTTCTCGTAATCCTTCAAGAAGTTCTAAACCATTGATATCAGGTACATTAATATCAAAGACATATAAATCAAAAACCTTATCATAAGAAATATCCGCCGCGTCACTTCCATTGTTTACAAGATAAACACTGTATCCTTCACTTTGTAAAAGTTCTTTAAGTGTGTCGGCTAAGTCGATGTCATCTTCAAGTAATAATATGTTTTTTTGCATAATTTTTCCTAAAAATAGTATCCTAATCTAATAGATGCGTAATGTTTACTTGCCGCATCACTTAAACCATAAGCATAACTTAGTGTTGAAAACCAATGCTTGTTTATACTATAAAAAGCATAGGCTGAAGCCGTGTCTATAGACTCAACATTAACGTAAATACTATCAACTGTATTGTACGATCCACTTAAATAGAGGTTTGAACTAGGATAAAACCCTAATCCAGCATTATACGCATTAGTGTCTTTATATGAGGCTACGCCTGCTATATCATCATCGTTAATCATCGTGCGTGCATACGCTGCAAAAATATTCATATTATGTAATGAATAGCTCACATTAACCGAAGCTAATACATCCATATTATTGTTATTCAAACTCGTTTTATACGTAGGCAAAATGACACCTGTAGCCACCCTGAAAACAAGGTTTTTACTAGGATAAAATTGATATGCAACAGATAAGCTTGTGTCGTTCATACCTTTATTACTATAGGTCTGGCTGTCCGATGTGTAATACGATGATCTTGCTGAAAGAGCAAAGTTTTTATAATAATAATCAACCTGTAAAGAACTGGTTAATGTGTCTGTTTTTTCTAATGTAGTATAGTCTGTTTGCGTATAAGACGCGCCTATTATAAGGCCATAATGGTGAGCCGATACAAGACTTTTTATCGTACATCCTTGAATGTCTACGAGTTCTGTTAAAGGGGTATTTGGACACCTATCGACACTGTCATCCACCCCATCAAGATCTGCGTCTATATAGGCAAAAGCATGTATACTCAATGTTATTATTAAAGTTAAAAAAAATCTCATATTTTCCTCTTTTTAACTACGCAAGCGTAGTGTATTAGTGACCTTGTCTTTGCATAAAACCTTCACCTATATCTTGTTGATGGGCGCCGTCTTGAGTCATGTTTTCTTGCCCATTAAGGTATTGATTTCCTGCTTGTTGCTGATTCATTTGTTGATTTTGTTGCATTTGCTCGTTTTGTTCCATTTGAAGCATTTGTGCATTCTCTTGCATATCTTCACTAGCATTATGCTGTCTGTCTTGTGATTGAGCCATCTCAGTATGTTCGGCTTGAGTATGTTCGACTGATGCATCGTGAGTACTTGAGCTATGTGCATCTTCATTTTCTTGATGTTGTGCGCGCATTTCTTCTTGAAGCTTTGAAATTGTTTGTGTACGATCTTCTTGGTTCATTTCACTCAGTTGCACTTTAAACTCATTCATCAACTCAACACGCTCTTGAGCCGAAGCATTTTTAATCTGTTCAATCTGAACGTCAATGTTCACCTCGTTAGCAAATGCTAAACTTCCTAATAAAATTAGTGTTAATGTAATCTTTGTCATGGTAAATCTCCTTGTTTTGATAGTCGTAGTATCGCATACAAGTGTTAGCGAAGTATTAGTAAATCACCTTACCAATTAAGTGCCTAAGTGTTTTTAACCCAGTTAAGAACCCACGGCCACTCGCCATAATTACTATCAGCATTTAAATGTCCACCATCTTGTATAATCTTCATAGGTACAGATAAACCTATTCGCATCGCAGTAGCTTCTTCTTCATTTAAATAAGGGTCATTGGTAGAGGTCACTAACATCACTTCTTTGGCATAAAGCTTTTTAGGATAAGGCGCGGGAAAAAATGTTTTGATAGTGGGTAGGTCTAAGTCCATTCTAGGAGGCGACACCATAAGAAGTCTTTGAACGACTTGTATCTCACCTTCTTCACATAAATGAAACCATAAGGTGTTTGCCATAGAATGACAGATAACAATATCTGGTTTAAACTCTTTTAAAATTTCTTTAACCTGAGACATCCACTTCTTTTTAGTAGGGAAATGAGGATTATCCAATAATGGAAAACACACCTGTCCATAATCTTTAGCAAGCTCACCGGCTAACCATGATTGCCAATGAGGGAAGTCTGAGCCACCCCAACCATGCAAAATTAATGTCTTAGCTCTGCTTGACATACGCTCTCACCTCTGTATCAAGCTCAAAAACTTCGTCTAAACTTTGAGCTTCGTTGTCAAAGTGTCCGTAGGCTTGAATAATCTTTTTGGAAATATCTAAAAAAGAGCACTTTCCTTCTATAAACAATTCTATAGCTGCTTCATTAGCCGCATTAACCACTAAACCTCGTTTAGGGTTTTTTAGTAAGGAGTCTTTTATCTCCCAGATAGGATAACGTTCCTTCTTAATCTCTCTAAATTCTAAAGACCCCACCTCAACAAGGTTTATAGGCTTAAGAATCTCTTCTTCCACCTTTCCCATAATGGCGTAAGAGATAGGAAGTTTCATATCTGCGTGAGCAAAATGTGCAGTGGTTGAGCCATCTTTAAAGTCTATAAGAGCGTGAATTAAAGATTTAGTTTCTATGATAGCGTCATAATCACCTTCTCCAAAAAGCCACCGGGCCTCTAATAGTTCAAAGGTTTTGTTTACCATTGAAGCCGAATCTATAGTGATTTTTTGACCCATAGACCAATTAGGATGTTTAAGGGCGTCTTGAAGGGTGGCGTTTTGAAGTTTATCTAAGGGCCAATTTCTAAAAGCCCCACCAGAAGCGGTTATAATCATTTTTTTAACAGGACGTTTATCATTAAGAAGGTACCACAAACCAAAGTGTTCAGAATCTATAGGTTGAATCTTTGAAATATCAATAAAAGCTCCCGCAGCTACTAAAGATTCTTTATTAGCTAAAGCAACTTTTTTTCCACATTCAATAGCCTTAAGCGTTGGCTTCAGACCTAAAAACCCCACTAAGGAATTTATAACCAAAGAAGACTCTGAAGACTCTATAGCTTCAAGTATGCCTTCTTCGCCATAAAGCACCTGTGAATGATTTACTTTAACACAGTCTTGTTTGTGTGCAATGACTACCATGCGAGGCGAAAACTCTTTTATTTGTTCATTAAGCTTATCAATGCTTTTACCTGCGACCAAAACATCAATATTTAAGTTAAAACGTCTAGCAATAGCTAAGGTGTTGGTCCCTATTGAACCCGTACTACCAAGAAGTATCAATTAAACTAAGCCTCTTAAAAGAATCAACATAATGACTGAAGCAAAAAGATACCCGTCTACACGATCAAGTATGCCTCCATGTCCCGGTAAAATATGTCCACTATCTTTCACACCAGCCTTGCGTTTCAAGTACGATTCAAACAAATCACCAAATACTGAAGCAAGACCTGCAAGTAAAGAGATAACAATAGCCTTATCCATATCTACAATGTTTATACCCACTAAAAAGCCTAAACCTGTTGAGGCAATAAGACCGCCAACCACACCCTCAAGTGTTTTATTAGGACTCGTCTCACAAAACTTCGTTTTTCCTATACTTTTACCTACAAAATACGCACCTATGTCTGCGCCCGCTACCACCACCAACAACCAAGCAAGTGAAATGATTCCATATTCGCTGTACATGGTTAATAAAAATAAAAAGCTCGCTGTTGGATAGATAAAAGGAAAGAAATACTTAAACTTTAATTCTTGAGTATAGGCTAAGACTGAAGCAAAGACAACTGCTGCGATAAAAAACAAATCATCAGGATAAGGATAAAAAGCAGCCACTATCCATAAAATTGCCGCGTAAGCATATAAGGTATTGTTTTCAATACCAAAAAGTTTATTGGCTTCATAAAAAGAGATAAGATATAGAGCTCCAAATACCAGCCACATTAAGAAAAAGTTATCAATTAAACCGATGATGATAATTCCAGCTAATAGGGCTAAGCCTGTTGTAATGCGCTGAGGGTCAATGCCCTTATTCTCTAGCCAATCCATACCTACCCTTATGTTTATATACTCGTATTATAGCTAAGAAAACTTTGCTTAAAAAAACCCTTGAATTATATTTTGCTTTTTATGGGTAGCGCTTAGTCTAAGGCTTTATCACTATTATATAATTATGAACTTTAATGAACATAAGCTTTTAGATGGGGGTGTAATACATTATAACAAGACACTTGAAAAGATTTTTATTATTTATATTTACAAGGAATTGTGTTTTGTGAGGTTAACTTAAGAGAAGGAAGAGTTAGAAATCTAATACTAGATTCTAACCCTAAGCAAGTATAACTATTCGTCTAACGCAGCGTCATCTGCAGAATCAACTTCTACTTCTGTACGACTGCAGATACCGTCATCTCCAAAATCCGTACAATCTTGATTGTCAACTATTATTCCAGATATAGAATGTCCATCATCAATTATATCATCTGCGTATACTGACCCACCTAGTGCCATCATTACTATTAATGCTATGAATACATTTCTCATTGTCTATCCTTTTGTTTTTGATACTTGAAGTATAAATAAGAATAATGTGGATTTTGTGTTGAAAACAATATTTTTTTATTTTATGACAATAGTGTAAAATATGAGTTCCGCTATAATTATTACACCACCAACTAAACAACTTAAAAGAGGGTATAGCTAATGACAAAAAATTATTTTATATTCATTGTTTCTATCCTGTTTTTTTTGGGATGTGGAGAAAATAGCGAAACTAGCACCCCTTCTAATCCTGACATCCCTACCCAAGTGACTCAAGAGGCACGTATACTAGGGATGGATGTAAAAGAGATTCCATCAGTGAGTTACTCTATCGCGTATGGCAAAGCTATGTCCTTAGGCATACGAGAGGTGAGTGTCTCACTAGATTGGTCATTACTAGAGCCCTCTCTTGGGAGTTATGATAACACTCTTCCTAGTATCATTGATATCTTTTATCCTTTACAAACAGGGGATCTTACATTAGTATTACGTCCCTTAGACACTCCAGGGCCTTCCCTTCCAGCAGAACTAAAAGGGCGTAGTTATGATGACCCTACTGTTATTGCGGCTTTTGAAGATTTTCTTACAAATCTTCATGCCCAATTGCCAACATTAAATGCAAGTGGCAAACTTAAATGGATACAAATTGGTAATGAAATCGATTCCTACTTAGGAAATGATTCTACTCGCTGGAAACAATGGCAGACATTTTTTCAAGCCGCAAAGTCAAAAGTACAAAGTCTTTGGGGTGCAAGCATTCAAGTAAGTAGTATTGTGCAATTCTCAGTATTAAATGACCCTAATAAACTTGTTTTATATACAAATCTACTCTCTGACTTAGACCATGCAGTACTTACCTATTATCCACTAAATTCAGACTTTACTATGCGCCCTGTCTCAACCGTAGCCACTGATTTTGCCATCATGGTTAATGCAATACCTAATAAAACCATTGCATTGCAAGAGTGTGGTTATCCATCAAGTGCAGTAAACAAGAGCAGTGAACTTCAACAAGCAGATTTTATCACCGCAGTATTTGAGGCCTGGGATAAAAATATCAATAAATTTTCCTTCATTGATTTAACCTGGCAATATGATGTTTCTTCTAGTACTCTAGATCAATGGATAATTGATTATGGAATGACTGGAAATATAAATGAAACCGCCTTTAGAGAATATCTTGGAACCTTAGGATTTAATAACTTTGATGGCACCGAAAAAATGGCAATGCAACGTCTACAAGATGAATTAAAAAAACGAAAATGGGAGCAATAGAAGAAAATCCGTATAGTTATTACGCCACCAACTAAATACTCAAAAAAACAGTGCGTAAGACACAAAATTGAGCTAGTATAGTACTAAACTTAGCTACGGGGACATTGCTTGAGTTTTTAATGCGGGGCATTAAAAAGTAATTCTGTGTCCCCCTTTAACTAAATAACTAAAGTGCCAAGCAAGATGAAAAAGTTAATGTTTCATTAATCCGTTAAACGGACATTATGTCCCTTACGTGTGAGAAAATTAAACAGCTAATTTATCTATTTTTTTGACGGGGTTTTAGTATTCTTGTATAATGCGTTAAAACTACTTCATTACAAGAATATTGTTCTTGTACACATCGAGATACTATGAAATTTTACGCTTTTAAACAAATTATTCATTATTTACAAAAATATAAACGTATTTCTAATGCGCACCGTGTTGGGGATAATATTATTAAAATTTCTTTTGATAGAAAAGATGATATTTATTTTGACCTTCAAAAAGGAAACTCTGCTATTTATAGGCGAAGTGATTCGGTTAGGGTAAAACATTATCAGGCTCCTTTTGATGTGCTTTTGCATAAGTATCTAGCGCGAAGTGAGATACTTTCCATGCAGATACTTAAAGAAGACAAGGTGCTTCGTATTGAAATTGCACAGTCTGGAACATACAAGTCGTCTAAGGTATTTTTGCAACTAGAATTCACGGGAAAATATACTAATGCTATCCTTCTAGATGAAGAAGGCGTGATTTTAGATGCCCTTCGTCATGTAGACATTATGAACTCTTACCGTGAAATACGACCAGGGGTTGAATTAGTTGACTTGGAAGCACCTTCTTTTAAAGCTAGTGAAGGAGAAAAGATAGAAGACATGCAGGCGTATTTGTCTCAAATCTATCTTGAAAGAACCCATAAACAACTGTTAAATCGACAGAAAATTGAAGCCTCTCGTGTTGATAAAAAAATTGAACGCATGAAAAAAGAGTTAGAAAAACTTCAAGATGAAGATAAGCTTTTAGCTCAAGCAGATAAAAACTTCTCAGACGGGAATCTTGCCTTAGCTAATATGCATCTTATCAAACCCTATGCGAAGTCTGTCAAACTTTATGATTTTTCAGGAGTTGAAATTGATTTAGAACTTCCAGAAGGAGCAAGAACCGCAGCGCAGGTGGGTGAATTGTTTTTTAAAAAAGGTAAAAAGGCTAAACAAAAGGCTAAAGGGCTGTATATAGAAAGAGAAGGACTAAGTGATAAAGTAGACTTCTTAGAACGTTTTAAAGGAAATATTTTGTTAACTCAAACTCCTGAAGAGTTAAGTCTTTTGCTCCCTCCTCAAAAGAAAAAGGCTAAAAAAGAACCGCCTAAGTCTTATGAAGTATTTTGGATAGAGGGGCAAAAAGTGCTTCTTGGTAAAAATAAAAAAGGAAATATAGAGCTTTTAAAACTTGCTAAGGCAGGGGATACATGGATGCACATACAAGGAATGCCATCAACGCATGTTATTATTCAAACGAACAAACAAAACCTTAGTGAAAAACTTTTATACGCCGCAGCTAAACTTTGTGTGGATTTTTCTACTACTAAAACAGGATCATTTTTGGTCGATTATACCTTCAGAAGAGAAGTAAAAGTACAGTCTGAAGCGAATGTATTGTATAATAAGTATAAGACGCTTAGTGTTTTGAAAGAACATTGATGTATCAAAGGCATCAGTTTAATGGTAAATAGAAGCTTTTCTTTTTACTTTTGTGCATGATATACATGCATCCTTAGAAGGAGACATCATGAGTATTGGACCCATTGGTAGTGCCATTTATGCGAACCAACAAATGGCAAGTGTAGCAGGCGAGCAAAATGCTCAACAAAATAAATTTGAATTACAAAACCTTGCTGCTGCAGCTATTTTAAACGATAAAGATAAAGAAGTCCAAGAAGTCCGTCCTACTGAAGAAACAAAAGAAAGCAATGAAGATGCCCAAAACAAACAAGAACATCAAGATAAAGAAAAAGAAAAAAAAGATTCAGACGATAAAAAAGACACTCCCCCTTTACATAAATTAGACATTAAGGTCTAAGACTTCATTTTATGTATATTGCAAACATCTATAAGGAAAATATTATAATGAAAAAGTTTCTAACACTCTCACTCCTATGTGCTTCAATTCTGCTAGCAGAAGATACTGCATATATAACACATACCGAACTAGGCTATGTAGACACCTCAGGAAACACTAATACAACATCAGCCTCACTTGACTCTATGGGAAAGAAGAGTTGGGAAGAGCATTCTGTTCAATTAGATGTTGATTATTTATATGGTAAACAAGATGGTATTGAAAACAATAACAAGCTTGATACTGCCTTTAACTATGACTATAGCTTTAAGAAGTCCATCTCATTTAATTATCTCTTAGGATATAAAAATGATAAGTTTTCTGGTTTTGACTATCAGGTTTTTACGGGACCAGGAATAAAACACCAAACCATTGAAAACGACACGCATAACCTTGCCTTTCAAAGTAATATTTTATACTCACAAGATTCCGTATTAAACGAAACACTCAACTATACTTCTTTATTAATTAAGGGTGACTATACTTACAATGTCACCAAATCATTTAAGTTTATTCAAATGCTTTCTTATAGAGTAAATGTAGAAGAAACTAATGCCTATTTTATTAATTCAAAAACAAGTTTTATTAGTAAAATATCGGATATATTTTCTATGGGCATAAATTATAAAATTGATTACGCAAATACGGCGCCTGCAGGTAAGGTTCGCACCGACAAGGTCTTAACAGCTTCACTAATCATAGACTACTAAGCTCTTTTTTCTTTAATGTCTTGTAGAATTTCAAAATTTTATTTTACAGGATATTTATGCGTTTATTCTTTTTACTGTTTTTAAACCTTATTTCTCTTTATGCTATTGTTGATATTGCGACCGTTGATTTTGGAGATAAACCTACGGGGTTTTCAGGTTCTGCTTATGGTTCTTTTCAAACTAAAAGAGGAAATATAGAAAAAAATGAGGTTGAATATGGAGGACGTATTCAGTACGATCAAAACAACAGCATCACATGGATACAAGCCAAGGTTGAAAACGATAATGTTCGAGGTATTACAACCGATGACAATGCCTTTATTCATCTTCGTAACATTCATCAATTATATGCATCAAACTATTCCTCTGAAGCGTATATTCAATTTAAAAAAGATGCCTTTAAAAATATTCGAAAACGAAGTTTATACGGGATAGGACTGCGAAACAGAATCTTTTCTCTTGAGCACTACGGAAAACTTTTTTTAGGCCTTTCTTTTTTTGATGAAAGAATTACGTATACCCAAGACGAGACAGACCCAAAAGAACATAATTATCGTTTAAGCTCTTATCTCTCTTATAAACTCCCTGTTAACAAGATACTTGATATTAGTTTTTTTGGATATTATCAGCCAAAAATTGACGATTTTTTAGACTATATCACTTCTTTTAATGCGGAAATGACTGTGCATTTAACACAAGTAGTTGACCTGAGCTATTTGGTGGTATTTGACCATGACTCTGTGCCTGCACTTGGTGTAAACAAGACAGATGTTGTTCAAAAACTTGCCCTTATCTATAGGTTTTCAGATGGGGATCCTTTAACGGCTTATGCTTACAACTTTTTAAACTCTACAGACACGCTTGATGATATAAATACTAGTGCCATTATTTCGGTTGAAGTGGAACAAGGAGTAAAGGACATCAAAGACACCTTTGCAGGGAAATGGAGTTTTGAAGGAGAAACCTTTAATGTTTCCTTAGACGGAACAGGTACGTATACCTATAATAAAGCGCTGTACACAGAAAAGTTTAATTGGGAGCTTATCTCGACACAAACACAAGAAGGAATTAAAGGAGTAAAGGCTCAAAGTACTAAACTAGTGCTTATACACTTTGTTGATGAAGAAGGCCGTCTTGAAAGAGCAGAAAATTATCTTTGGAGTGAAAGTTCCTTAGTAGGGCTTTTGGGTTCATCTGTAAGACTATTTAAACGACCATAGGAGTCTGCCGGACTGATACTCAATTGATTGAAAAGTCCATCTTTTAAAGCCTATTTCCGCTCTTTTTACACCAATAGCACAACTATTGATGTAAAAAGATCAAAAAAACTCTAGAAAAAGCTGAAATTTTAAATTTAATCAGACCAGTCCGACAAACTCCTAGCTTTTTTACTCTCAAGCCACAAAAATGCAAAGCTCATAAGCGTAATCCCTGAGGCCACAAAATAAAGACCTTGAGGAGATACTTCGTAAATAAAACCCGAGCCAAAGGCCCCTAAAAAACCACCTAATCCATAGGCTATACCTGCAAAAAACTGCTGAGAAAGCTTTTTATTTGCATACAAAGAATGCAGGTACATAATAGCGGCAGAGTGATATAAGGCAAAGCTAAAGGCATGAATACTTTGAGAAAAGAACAATATATATAAATTCTCAGGAAAACTCGCTAAAAGCAACCATCTAAATATCGTTATACCTACGGAAAACTGCAAGACACGAAGTAAATTGTTTTGTAAAAGAGGGGCTTGAAAATACAGCATAAAGACCTCACAAACAACGCCAAAACTCCATAAATAAATGGTCATATCTAAAGAAGATATACTATAAATTTCTAAACTGATAGGGTAAGAACTCGCGTAAATAGTAAAAAAATTATAGAACCCTCCAAAAGCCACCTGCATTAAAAAAAGACTTATCCATAAGGGCCAATGTGCTTTTAAAGAAAAACTTTTATTTTCTTGCTTCGTTTCAAGCGTGTTTTTTCTTTCATATTTAGAGATTAGAAGTCCAAATATAAGGGTTGCAAAAGCAGATATATTTAGAAAAACAACCGCTATTGTGGCGGAACTTAAAAACTTTACTAAAAGCAAAGAAACAAGAATAAATCCAATAGAGCCAAAGAGTCTCACCTTTCCGTACGATTCTTTAGGCATATAAGACAGAGCCACACTTTCAACATAAGGGATAACCAAACTCATACCTATCCCTAAGGAGATATTGGTAAACAATAAGGCATAAAAATGTTCAAGACTAAAATGCATTAACCCTGAAGATACAAAGGCAAGTATCAAAGCCGCATTAAAAACCTTAGGAGTAAAGGTGAAATATTTTAAAAATAAAAAAGGAATGGCAAAACGTACAAGAGGTGCAGCCGCAAACAAGATACCTATTTCAGAAGGAGAGTACCCCACCATACTAAAGACCTTAGGCATAAAGATAACATATACCGCGACAATAGAAAAATAAAAAAAGTAAAAAGAGGCGGTTATAAAAGCCATAATTTATCGTTTATAAATAACAGAGGTTCCACTTATCATATCATGAAGGGTACGTTTTTTAGGATGAAAGAGCATAACAAAAAGACTCAAAAAAGCAAAAATAGGCATAATGAAAAAGATCAGTCGCGTAAGGAGTTGAATAGGACTTGCTTGTTGATAATTTTGAGTATTTACAATCTTTATATGCGCCATTTTTTTACCCGGGGTCTGACCTGTTTTTATCCAAAATACTAAGGTAATAAGAGACCATAAAGACATTGTCATCAAGGGAATAAAAGGGTTTGCTTCTTGATTAGGACTAAGTCCTTCAATCGCGTCCATAAAACCAGGTTGATTTTGCATAGTTTCATATCCAAAACTAAGATAAATTAGAATTGAAATAGGAATTCCAATCATAAAAATGTCCACACTAAGCGCCAAAAATCGCGACCAAAACCCTGCATAATAAACCGTATCCTTAGTTGTTTCTTTCACTTTAACCTTTGTTTTTTTAACATCTCTAAATCGCGCCATTTCTCTACTTTAGTAAGCGCCTGAGCATAATAAATGATATATTCAACAACATTTATTATGCTCAGGCACTTATCTTTTTTAGAAGTATAACATTAGACACTTACAAAACCTACACATTATTCACACAACAAAGACTTATAATACCAACATGAAAGCGATATGAGGCTTCTCTAGCCTTTATGAAGCTCATCGGCTTTCGCCCTTTTTCATTTGTTCGCGCAAAACTCTCCCTTATACATTTTTAGCTTTTATTATTCTCCCCTTGAATAAAAGCTATTAAACTTCGTACTGATATATTTTTAATTTTATACTATAATAAGGACACCTATATAAAACACTTATAAACTACGAAGGTCATTTATGCATAAACTACTTATTTTTTCACTTTTATCTTTATTATTTTTTACATCTTGTGGAGACAATGCTTCACCTAAACCGGAACTTACTCAAAGAGAACAGATGATGTTAAATCTTCAGTCTGCCCATGAAGACCGCTTTAGACGAGATGGAAGCCATCATAAAGAAAGTAGAAAAAATAAATCAGGTAAAAAACGTTTAGATAACCCTAGTGCTTATATCTATAAGTCAAGAGTACTAAGTCCTAATGAAGAAAAAAAGTGGATCAAAGAAAATATTTCTAATACTGAGTATCCTAAATGGGCAAAATTAAGATTATCGGCCAAAGAAGTGACTGCTTGGAAAAAACTGTCTTTATCTTATCCTGCTATATCCGCATTTAATAAACTTCACTACACCCATCAAAAGGCAAATAAGTTTATTAATAAAAAGTTTTTTACTCGTCCTGTATTTTATGCACAATTTGGAAATCCAGTTTATGAATTTGACACAATTTGTAGATCAGTTATTTCTCAAAAAAGCCCTCCATTTGCGTATTTAGAAGACAAATGTCTCCCTTATATGAAGGCGTCTCATACTAATGAAGCCATTGGTCATCTTATTGATGAGGCTAAAATCAACAAAGGTCCTTTAGCCTTAGAATATCTCGCAGAACTTCGTAACTTAGTGTCTAAAAATTCTCGTATTCAATCGGGTATGGAAGTCACCTTAGAAGAATTTGTAGACGATGAAGACACCAAAAACTTTGTCTTTTTATTTCCTCTTTTAAAAAGTGAACCCAGCCAAGTCGAGATGGATTTTATAGATGCACATAAACTCCCTTTGCAAGAATCCGAACGTTTTTTCTCTTTTCAAAATCCTCAGTATTGGATACACAGAGCAGAGTCTTTAGCCGCTGCTGAAGAAGAAGCAGCCAGACAAGAGGCCCTGTTACGAGCAAAAAAAGCATCTGAACGTAAAAAAGCCGCCCTTCGTTTAGCTAAAGCGAAGGCATTTGCAAAAGAAAAGTTACGCAAAGAAAAAGAGTACAGACAAAAACAGTACAAGGCGAAAGTAGAACAATCACGTCGTAAAAAAGCACTCACACAATGTGGAAAGTACATATCCTCTGATCAGTATTCTGGAAGAGAAGCTCTTTTAGAAGGAAATGTTAT
>NZ_JAEMVE010000055.1 GCF_029216045.1 Sulfurimonas sp. MAG313
CTTTTTTCACTACAAGACAAGACGAGGGTTGAAACAGGTTCTAAAGAAAAGAATCTAAAAAATTTGTTAAATTCAGAGGACACGTTTCCTGTCTTTTATTTGTGTGATGATACTGGTTCCGAGGAAACAGAGTCTTTTATACAGATCTGTCATAAACATGATATCAAAGTTCATCTAGACCTTTGTCCAAATCAAGAGGATGAAGAACTAAACTTAAAAAAGGTTTTGGACTTTTTTGAGCGCATGGAGTCTTACGCATAAGAGTCTAATTGCTTTAGTCTACATACGTTAATTAGGCACAGGTTGAAACTAAAACCTTGCGAAGTCTATCTGCTTCTTGGCACATTTCCCACCAGTAGGCTAATTCACGTGCATCTTGTGAATCTGGGTTATTGACTATCCTCCCAAAAGTCTCGCTATCTAAGCTTTCAAGTTCTTCTGAGAGTTGCACAACACAATCAATAAGATAATCATAATCGTCTATAGCTTCTAATATTTCTTCTGGCACGTCTTTACCTTGGGAATCCAGTAAATAGGCATAAAGTTGACAATTTCTACGTAATTGCATTTCTTTGTTCGAGGGATTCATTATGCTCCTTAAAAATTAAGTCTTTTAAAGATTATAGCATATAGCCCTCTCTAAAAACCCTGTACCTTCTTACCTAACTAAATGTTATAAAATATAAGTACTTTAAATATTAATACTAGTTTTATAAATCTGTGTTATTATTAAATTAATACAAGAATATAGAGCTTCTTTAGATAAAGGAGTAGCGATGAAAAATAAAACTAATGAAATGTTGTATAGTGAGAAGGATATGTCTTCTATCTTAAAGCAACACATTATTTATTCGGTGACGGATGTTGATGGGATTATAACCGATGTTTCGGATGCTTTTTGTAAAGAAACGGGCTATGATAGATATGAAATGTTAGGCAAAACACACTCCTTTTTACGTGCACCAAATTTTAATGACGCGATTTATTCAGACTTGTGGACAACGATACGTGCGAATAAAATATGGGAAGGCGAGATAAAAAACATACGCAAAGATGGAGAACATTACTGGACAAGCAGTATTATACAAGCCTTACATAATCCTGAAAAATCTAAGGTAGGGTATCTTTGTATTCGTACCGATATTACTAAAGAAAAGGCTTGTGAAGAACTTTCTATGCAAGATGAATTAACAGGTGCATATAACAGAAGAAAGTTTAATTTAGAACTTAATTCTTATCTTATTAATTATCATCGTTATGACGATAGATTTTCTTTAGTAATGATAGATATTGACCACTTTAAATATTTTAATGACAAGTATGGGCATTTAGTTGGGGATGAAGTGATTAAACGTGTTTGTGATGTAATGCGTCAAAATATTCGAGAGGGTGACTTATTTGCAAGATGGGGTGGGGAAGAATTTGTTCTGATTTTAAACAAGGTAAATAAAGACACCTTAGAAGATTTATGTATGAAGCTTTTAAATAAGGTGCGTTTGGAATTATCGGTATATCTAAAAAAAACTCTTGGACTCAATGAAGAACTTACCTGTAGTTTTGGTTTGACCTTTCCTAAATCAAAAGACTCTAAAGAGACCCTTTTGAAAAGAGTAGATAAAGCCTTATATCAGGCAAAAGAAAATGGCCGTAATAGGTTAGAACTTCTGTAAAAGATTATTGCTCAGGTACTTACAATATCTCTTGGACGGTGTACTGCCTAGGATTGCTCTTTTCAAATACCCAACGCTTAGTACTTAGATTTTTTAAAAAAGTTTGATCATGGGTAATAAATACTAAGGCTCCTGCATACTCTTGTAAGGCACTTTCCAAAGACTCAATTGAATCTAAGTCCATATGGTTAGTTGGCTCATCCAAGATAATAAGTGAAGGCTGTTTTAAAAGCCCTTGAGCGATTAAGAGTTTTCTTACTTCCCCAGGACTAGGAACAGTACTATACAAAAGCGCTTTAGCGTCTGATCCTAGTCTTTGGATAAGCGTGAAAAGTTCACCTTTTTCTTCAGGACTAAGTTCACTGATATCTTTAAAGAGTTGTTCTGCTTCTTTGTCAGTTATTTCTTGAGGGATATAAAGGTATTCATGTTGAAAATTTACCTTCTTCACAAAATAGCGGATAAAACTGCTCTTACCTACACCATTTTCTCCACTTATACCTATTTTTTCACCAACATTTATTGAGAGACTTGGAAAACAAAGCTTAGTTTCCTCAAAGAGTGCAATACAAGATTTTTTTACTGATATGGGGAAATTATGTTTAGCCATATCACCCTCAAAATTGATACCGGTTGCATATTCTTTTGTAAGGGTGCCCATCTTTTCACTAAGTTGACGTTTTTTGGTCACAATACGTTGAAGTATCTGTCCATCACCCTTATCTTTACCACTAAACAAGGCACCATTGATTTTTTCTTTTTCAGCACTATCAAATCTCCCCACATTTTTTTTTGGAGAGTCTTTTTTTAGTCAGTGACACTTGTTCTCTTTGGGCTTGAATAGCTCTACTGAGCTTTTTCATCTCATGTTCTTGTTCCCCTAATACTTTTTTCTTATGTGAAAGGGTTTGAGAATAGGCTTCTTGTGCCAGGGAAAACTTGGTTTTGTATTTTAGAATTTCACCGGATTTTATCATAACAGTTTGCTTGGACAGTGCATCTAATAGGGTTCTGTCATGACTCACTAAAATACCAATACCCTTATAACTTTTGAGTGCATCAAGAACAATGGCTTGTGATTCTAAATCAAGATGGTTAGTGGGTTCATCTACCATCAAAACATCACTGTCACTAGAGAGTGCCACTGCTAGTTGTAGTCTTTTTCGTTCACCATGGCTCAAGACATCCCACTGCCCTAACCATTCATCATTAACTCTTAAAAGGTCTCTTATTTTAAAGGCTTCTTTTGTATAAGTACACATAAACTCTTCAAGCTCAGCCGGAGGAAACTCGGTACTTTGAGCACAATA
>NZ_JAEMVE010000056.1 GCF_029216045.1 Sulfurimonas sp. MAG313
ACACCCTATTGTTAAAACATTGAACCAGCTTTTTAAAGAAGATAGAGTAAAGAAGCTTACCTCCATAGGTGGAAGTACAACTTACTCTATGTGTATGGTTGCAAAAGGAGCATACAGTAACTATATTGCTCATTTTGATTCTAATGCTAATGCATGGGATCTTTCAGCTGCCTGTCTTATTATTAAAAATAGTGGTGGCTTTGTGACAGACTTAGAGGGTGTAGACATAGACCCTATTAAGCACAAAGGATACATCATTGCTAGTGCAAATGAAGGGGCGAGAGATGACTTTTTGGCGATGATTAAGCCTTCTTTGATGCAATATTAATAATGAAAAATGGGGTCGGGCAAAAACCAATAACTCCTAATATCGTGAAAATTCTATACCTCTTGCTTGCCAACTCGGTGATTAAGTTGAAGGGGGACACGGCTCCACTTTTTTCCACATTCAGTGGAAAAAAACTTGAGACATGTCCCCGTAGCTAAGCTCATTACTATATTGGTTTAGCAATACCTTTTACGCACTGTTCCTTTTGAATATGCCATTGGTCATTGAGATAAACAAGAAACTCTATCTTGAAGCGGATAATATTAAGATTATTTATTACTAAATATTAAAACTTTGTGCTTAGAATTAAGTAGTGTCTTATATAATGATTAATAATAAACCTATAGATAAACAAGGAAAGTATTTGAAAGAAAAAATTATTATTTATGCTGTAATTTTTATGGCATTGGCTTTGAGCTTTTACACGCAGTTGAGCTTTATTCAAAATTTTGGAGTTGTCGTTGCGGTTATGTTAATGCGTCGTATGTCAAATAAACAACGCATATTTGGGGTATTGTTGATTATTACGATTGTTGCTTTCATTCAGTATCTTTCCGATCATAGCCTGTATAGTCTAATTATTAATATTTTTAGTTATATCACTTTTTGGAACTTTCTAAAAGTAGTAGGCGTGGCCCTTATCATAGGTATTAGTTTTGTGATGGCTGAAGACATACAGAGCAAGAGCAAACGCGTAGCCGTGTCACTTACTATTATGGGTGCCCTTATTGGTATAATTTTCTTTTTTAATGATAATGTCGTGGCGTGGTTAAAGTTAATTTTTTCTGTTCTATTACTTTTTGACGGTCTTGCATCCCTTCATGATTTATTGAGCGCAAAACCTGGTTCGGGTAGTGCTTTGACAGCATATTTTGTAGGGACGGTTGTATTTTTACCCTTAGGCTTTTACTTATTAAGTAGTAGTCTTAAGACCTTAGGCCTTAGTACTTAGTATATTTTTTTTGAGAGATTTTCTTTCTTCGAATACTTGAGGCTATTGTTTTCTGTGGTTTTACAAAGTAAAAAGTTTCTTTACTTCTAAATCTGCCTATCCCCATTTAAAAAATATTAAGTTGTCAAGTTGAAACTGAAGACTGAACACCTGACACTATTTTTTTCTATTTTTTCTTCCTTAACTTAAGCAAAATATGCTAAGATAGATATAGATAAGCTAAACAAGGGTAAATAAAGATGTCTACACTTATTCAACTGACTATTGATGATATTCCTGAAAATATTTTAATATACAGATATATAAATGAAAATTTTGTATTAGTAGATAT
>NZ_JAEMVE010000057.1 GCF_029216045.1 Sulfurimonas sp. MAG313
AAAGGTTTCAATAAGGTCACTTGTTAATTTTTTTGTAAAGCCTTTGACTACGCGGTTTAAAAAGAAAAAAAGTTCAGACTGGTTTACTTTTACAGAGCTACATTTAAAAGTACCTCCATGTTTTTTATGCTCAACCATCTCTCCTTCAAGGGTAACCGCAGCTCCAACTAAAGAATCAACAGGAGCTTCTACATAGTCACCAGAAATCTTTGTTTTATCTGATAATACAGCAATAAAAAAGCTTTCATTTTGATAGATAATGGTGTCGATTTGACCTATAAGTTTGCTAGGAGTGTTCATAAATGTATTGTACTAAAGTATCCTTTGAAAATTAGAATATATGGCTAAGTGACATAATATATCAGGACTTTTCGGATAATATCATTTCTAAAAATTTAAACAAGGTATCGCTATTTTTTTCCATCTCCATCAAGGCATCTAAAATAATCCTTGTGTCCGCATTATCTTTCTTTTTAATTTGTTCAAATATTTTTTCTGTAGCCTGATGTACCCCTGAGTGAGGGTTCAAAACCTTTCCATAAGAAGGAGTAGATGAAAATCGTTTTTTTCCTTCGCCAGAGTCGTACCATTGACCTAAACGGCAAGAATGATGATCAACAAACTCAAAAACTTTTTCTTGTTTAATTACACTTAGATAAGTGTTTGACTTCCAGATAATATGGTCAAGTTTTGCTAAGGGTACAAAGGTATTATCGTTAAGTTTATCAATAGCAACAACAATTCTATGCCCATCATTTGAGTTGGTATTTAGCATTGAATCTAGTGTTTGAGCTGTATTGCTTAGGCTTTGCATATGTGAATCTATCTCTTCAGACTTAGCAATAATATCATGAGTTTCTTGCTGAACTGAGGTAATCACCATAGAAATCTCACCCAAGGCTTTTTGCGTTCTGTCTGCGAGCTTTCTGACTTCATCTGCTACCACCGCAAATCCACGTCCATGTTCACCTGCTCGAGCGGCTTCTATAGCGGCATTTAAGGCAAGTAAATTTGTTTGATCCGCAATATCACGTATAAGCTCAATAATACTATTAATTTCATTCACACGACTAGAAAGAGACTCCACCGCATGAACAGAATCCGTAGACACTTCACCAAGAGAGTGTATAGAACTGTTCATTTCTTCAATATGTTCTTTAGATGCATCCGTTTTTTCTCGAATTTCATTAGAATCGTGGGCGATAATCTTTGTTTCTTCTACTACTCGAATAAGATTAGACTGAATTGTCATCAGCCCTTGTACTAGCTTCTCATTTCCCCTCTCACTCACATCATCTATCATTTTGGAGTATTGTATATGAGCCGAAATTTCATTTGATTCTTGATTTAGAGGGGAATTCATATCTTTTATGGTTTGTATTTCAAGTTTTAGAATGCTATTTTCATCTTGAAGTTGTTTCACATGTTCTTCTAAGTCTTCTACTTCTTTTGACTTCCCAAAAAAACCCATTAAAATTTCCTTTTAAATATAAAATATTCTAATAGATAGTAGCATGATTTTTTTAATCTTTACAGAAGTTTTTCAATTAATATATTTTATGTCAGAAAGGGTCTTAGTCTTTATTAACCCTTAGATTTCGTTCTTTTTCTTGTTCTTTATACAATTGGGCACAACCTTTTGAAAGGTCACGAATTTGTAAAATATAGTTAGCTCTTTCTGTAGTGGAAATCGCCTTTCGTGCATCTAAAACATTAAAGGTATTTGATGCGGCCATACATAAGTCATAAGCAGGAAGAGGAAGTCCTGCTTCTAAAGTTCTTTTACATTCTTTAGCCTTGGCATCAAAGTCTTTAAACAACATATCGGTATCGGCTACTTCAAAATTATACTTTGAAAACTGTATTTCACTTTCTTTATGAATATCTCTGTAATAGGTCTTTCCATGTTCATTTTCATTCCAAACAATATCAAAAATAGAGTCAACCCCTTGAAGA